>NZ_JAYGHE010000098.1:21220-23761 GCF_034931145.1 Nostoc sp. UHCC 0252
GATGCTAAGAGTACAGAAACATTATCCCGAAATGCAGCGATCGCCTCATCTTTTTGTTTAAGAGACATCCCACCAGTAAATTCTGCAAAGGGGATATTTGCAGCTTGCAGAGTTTGGGCCAAATAAGTGCTAGTTGCTTTATGGGTTGTGAAGACCAAGGTTTTCTGGGAAGATTTTGAGAGCATCTCTACCAATACTTTTGCTTTCTCGACCTGCTTCACCTGGGCTGCTCGTCTTGCTAAAGATTTCAGTTCTTCATCAGGTAGGCGTTTGGTCAATTGCTTGAGAGAGTCAGCCAAAGCACCAGGGGATGAACCAGCACGCATTAGCAAATTGGTGCGAGAGAGTCTGTCTAGCTTCTCCTCTGAAGAACGTAGATACTCGCTCAAATCTTGGTAAAGTTTCTCCTCGCCTGCTGCTGGGGTAACAGTAATTGTGGTGGCGAAGCGTTTGGGCAGTTTGACATCTACTAGGGCGCGGGTATTTCGCACCATGACTTCCCGCATCAGAGAGCGTAACTTTTCTGGATTTTTAGGGACTCGTCCATTCCTGGAATCGACATATTCTTTTTTAAAAGCGGCTTCTGTTTGTAGCAGTCCTGGCTTGAGGAGGGTCAGCAGATTAAACAGTTCAATAAGGGAGTTCTGCACTGGCGTAGCAGTGAGCATAAGGATAAACCGCTTATTGAGGGCGTTGACCAGTTTCCAGTTGAGGGTAGTGCGATTTTTCAGGTGGTGGGCTTCATCGACAACAACCAAGTCCCAAGTGCGACTGGTGACGTGGGGATAATGTTTAGCAGACTTAGCCGTGTTTAATGAAGCGATAATTCGCGGATTATTCGTCCAAAATTCGTCTATCGGTTGTTGCGGGTCACGGTTATCTGTAGTGATCGTAGCAATGTTAAATTTCTCACTTAACTCTGATTGCCACTGGGAAACTAGGGATGCGGGAGTTAATACCAGCATGGACTGTACCATACCCCTTGCTAAGTACTCGGCTATGATTAGTCCCGCCTCAATGGTTTTGCCCAATCCGACTTCATCGGCTAGTAATGCGCGTCCACCCAGTTGTCTAAGTACTTTTCGGGCTGTTTCAATCTGATACCAGTATTTGTCGATGGCAGTTAGTGTGGGCAGGCAAATTAGCTGATCGTAGTCTGCCATTACGGAGAGGTTGAACAGGTTTAAACGCGCCTCGTAGAAGTTGATCGGGTCGTATTTACCAACTTTCAGGGCTTCTAAGGCAGTGGAAGAATTGAATTTAAATGTATAGTTTGTCTCCATGATGCACCCTTAATAGCTACTTTTTACCACACCGCGCACGTACATTTGACCAGTTCAACACTTAGTCGCCATAGAGTTCCGAGTCTAAGTTGGCAGCCAAGGAGCCATGAGATACTGCACCAATGAAGTTTGCCAGGGGGTCGCTACTGCCAGTAGGTGAGTTTGTGGTTGGTGATTTCTGAGTACGTGCAAGCTGTTGAACATACCGCAACACGTCTTCTTGGTGCTGCTCTGGCAGTTGTTCAATCGCTTCAAAAATGGCTTGTTTGGTTGTCATAGTCATGACTTAATGTTGCTTGATTCTATAAAGTCTACTGCTGAAATTACCGTCTTAGCTAGAACTTCTCTTCTTCTGATACACTTCAATAAACTGGAAACTAAAACCGAGCCGGTTGACCAAATGTCAACGTATCTTCTAGGAACGAAAGCCAGTGTCAACTTCTGACCCTCTTTGCCGCATTATCGCCCTGTTTAACCAAGCGGGTGGTGTCGCCAAATCGACACTAACCCAAAATTTGGGATACCACCTAGCGCGACGAAAACATCGTGTTCTCCTCATTGACCTAGACCCCCAAGCGTCCTTGACTAAATTCATGGGGCTAGTGCCATCTCAGTTACAAAAAACCGTTGCTGATGCCATTATCGATGAGCAGCCCTTACCGATTCATGAGGGCATTCACGGTATGGACTTAGTTCCAGCAAGCCGAGTCCTAAGTGGAGCCGAAATGCAGTTAGTCAGTGCTGCGATGCGCGAGTTGCGCCTTAAGGAAGCTGTTGAATCTGTTCTAAATGAATACGACTTTATTCTTATAGATTGTCCCCCCAGCTTAGGATTGCTTTCCTATATCGCCTTAGTCGCGGCCACACACGTACTCGTTCCCGTTGAAACCCATCTCAAAGCTTTTGAGGGAACTGACGAGCTTTTACAAACTATCACCCACGTAAAAAATAAAGCCAACCGCAAAATTCAAATAGCCGGGTTTATTCCCACGCGGTATGCTCAACAGAACTCAGCCGATAAACGAGCATTGGCAGCCATCCAAGAACAACTTTCAGCTTGGGGTCGTATTTTCCCACCCATCCCCAGAGCTACCGCTTTTGTTGATGCGTCAGAAGAACGTGCGCCCCTAGCAGTATTTGACCCGAAACATCCTGTAGTCAGTATCCTTGAAGAAATCGCATTGGCTTTGGAGGCTTTATGATCCGACGCAAACAAACAGACAAACCCTTTGGGGGTCAAATTACAACTCCACCACCT
>NZ_JAYGHE010000099.1:0-23649 GCF_034931145.1 Nostoc sp. UHCC 0252
TAGTGACTATCGATTGGATGCAACACCAAAAAGACCTAACCCCCAGCCCCTTCCCTTGTAGGGAAGGGGAGTAAGTATCAAAGCCTCTCTCCTAAAAGCCCGGATTTCTCACCACACCTCGAATGGAGGAGTAATGAGTAGTGAGTAAGGAGTAATGAGTAAAATTCTTAACTTATTACTCATTACTTATTACTTGTACGCAAAGCAGCTTGTGAGAAATACGGGAAAGGAGAGAGGTCGACGTATCGTCTATTCATTTGAAAACTGCTGTAAATCAAATGATGACATACAGCCTTCAATGAGGTCATGGTGTATATATCACATTTGATTCATTACTTATATGAACATTTTAATGCTCTCTTCCACCTTTCCCTATCCACCAACACGCGGGGGAACTCAAGTTAGGACATTTAATTTACTCAAATACCTGAGTCAACGCCATAGTATTACCCTCGTAACTCAACGCGAAGGCGATGTGACAGACGCAGAAGTAGCAGGATTACGCGATTGTGTAGATCATCTAGCTATTTTTGAACGCCCGCCAGATTCGGGAAACACGGGAATATTGAAGAAAATACAGCGATTTGGTAGATTTTTGCAACAGGGGACACCGCCAAGCGTACTTAATCGCTACTCAGTTGAAATGCAAACATGGATTGATAACTGGGTGGAAGCCGGGAAATGCGATGTAATCACTTGCGAACATAGCGTCAATGAAATTTATGTGCAGCCACATTTTCAGAAACAGCTAAAAACCATAGTGAATGTTCACAGTTCTGTTTACGCTACTTGTCGGAACCAACTAGCAACAGGCATTTCAGAAAATTCTCTTAGAGATAAAATTAATCTGCCACTTTTGCGTCGTTATGAGCAAAACTACTGTGCTAAATTTTCGGCGATCGTAGCAACAACAGAAGAAGATAAAATTCAACTACAAGAATTTAATCCCAATAGTGAAATTACAGTTATTCCTAATGGCGTAGATTTAGTTTCTTTCCCCAACCGTAGCAACGATCCCGGCGGACATCGGTTAATTTTCATCGGTGCAATGGATAATTTGGCAAACATTGATTCTGTCTGCTTTTTCAGCAACGAAGTTTTGCCAGAAATCCAAAAACTTTATCCTGATACAACTTTCGATATTGTTGGTTCTCATCCAGTACCAGAAGTTTTAGCACTTGATAGCAAACCAGGAGTTAATGTAATTGGGCGTGTGCCTTCGATGGTTGAATATCTACATAAATCTACCATCTGCGTTGTCCCTATGCGGACTGGGTTTGGTATTAAAAATAAAACTTTAGAAGCAATGGCAGCTGGTGTACCGATAGTGGCTAGCGATCGCGGCTTAGAAGGATTAGCCGTAGATGCTGCTAATCATCCATTACGGGCATTACGAGCAAATAAACCGGCAGAGTACATCACCGCTATTAGTCAGCTATTTGATCGCCCAAATCTGCGTTCAGAATTATCTCATAACGGCAGACAATTAGTAGAAACACAATTTACTTGGGATATTGCTGGTAAAAGCTATGAACAAGTTTGTCTTGGGAGAGAGCAATAGTAATTCGTAATTCGTAATTCGTAATTCGTAATTGATAAATTACTAATTGTTATTTTTTGTCGATGTGGAACAAATGTGTGTATAGAGGTTGCAATACAACCTCTATACATCGGTAGTGCAAATTATCTTATCTAAATCAGATTGGTTGTTAATTAGCTTGTAAAGAAACACATCAATTATTGTCGAACTTAGTTGAAGCACCTAGCACAAGTAGTTTATTATGCTTACGTTTCTTCTTATTTTTGAGAGTAGTCAAATAATTATCAACGTAGCGAAAAGCGGCTGCACCGTCGTAATCTGCAATGGCTATAGCTTGTAAGAAAATCTTTGAAGGAATTTCAAACGCTAAAAATTTTTCTGTTAAAACCAACAAATCTTTATCTGTAGCAGGAAAAGTAATTTCTTCTGTCTCTTCTGGATCGGAGAAGATATCTTCAATTAATGCTCTGTACACTTTGTACCTCCCCAAATGCATAAGATGCAAAGCCTGTGATGAAGTTTAGTTGTTGATCGCGAGTTTGTAAGTTAACAGGGAGTTCAGTGCCAGGACATCCTATTTCCCGTAAAATTTCCAAACAATAAGCACTGAGTTGAGTGTATGGAGCTTGCTCCAATTCTTGAGCTACTTCTAGAGCCATCTCCAGATTGACTTGGATAACCGTCGTTACAGGGTTGGTCATAAACACGCCCTAATAAACTGGATGCTCTAAGTTTTGATCACAAGTACAAATAGCGTAACGGTGTTTTTGCGGAATTTATGAAGAGAGAAAAATAAAATATCAGCGCATTTGCGGTAATGTATGCGAAATTCTGCAAAGAAGGCTGAAAATTTGGCAATTTCGACCCAGGTGCGATCGCTGTACCAAAAGAAGTTGGCGTACTCCTGGGGGAAAGCAAGTATTAGAGACTAGCGATCGCACACCAAAATCAAGTACAAATACTTAAAAAGTCATAAACTATACGCAATGAGATCATTGTACCTGTAAGATTAACAGGCTCACTGCCTGTTAAAAAACATTAAAAAACTCATATTTTTACTCATCACTACTAATACTTTTTTGCTGTTGATAACGCTGTTTAAACTGGTTTTGTTGTATTTTATGATCCACAATTGGGTCGGGATAACCGACAGCATGACGTTCTAAAGGTGGAATTTTACCAGTAACTAAATATTCTGTATCTACAGACCGCAATTCTGATACCCATTGCCGAATATATTCCCCATCTGGATCAAATTTTTGTGTTTGACTAGCTGGATTGAAAATCCGTACAGGTTTAGGATCCATTCCACTAGAAGCACTCCATTGCCAACCGCCATTATTAGCAGATAAATCACCATCAATTAGATGCTGCATAAAGTATTTTTCTCCCAATTGGGGATTAATTAGCAAGTCTTTGGTGAGGAAACTTGCAACAATCATTCGACAACGGTTGTGCATCCAGCCACTTTCATTCATTTGGCGCATGGCTGCATCTACAATGGGGTAGCCAGTTCTTCCTTCACACCAAGCTTGGAAATGTTCTTCGTTTGTTTCCCAAGGAAAGTTCTTAAATGTGCTGCGGAAAGCACCATCAGCTAATTCAGGGAAGTTATACATTGCATGTTGATAAAACTCCCGCCAAGCTAACTCTTGTTGCCACGTGCGAATATTAACTGCTGTTTCTTCACTGCGGCTATTTTCTAGTGCTTCTATAGTGGCTTGCCAAACAGTACGAATGCCAATTACGCCAAATTTCAAAGCTGCACTTAGTTGTGATGTGCCATTAGCTGCGGGGTAATTTCTCTGTTCTTGGTATTCAGTAATAGCTTTATAAGTAAATTCTTCTAATCTTTCTTGTGCCGCCGTCTCTCCCGGTGCAATAATCAATTCTCCATCCCAAATAAACCCTAAATCTTTTGCTGAAGGTAATGCGTTCGTCGAAGACGTTGGCGAAGCCATCGCTCCTGTAAGTTTTGCAATTTCTTGTTCAGTTTCTGTTAACCCTTCAACATTTTGCAGCGTTTCTACTGGCTTCGCTTTCGGTTTGATAATCCAATTTTTCCAGAAGGGGGTGTAAACTGTGTAGGGACTATTACCACCCGTGCGGATCTCATCTGGAGAGTTGAGGATTTGATCCCAATTTTGATTAAGAAACTCAATACCTTTTTCTTTGAGTGCATCCATAACGGTGCGATCGCGTTTTTGCGAATAAGGTTCTACATCCCAATTCCAAAAAACAGCTTTGGCATTTATTGCCTCTGCCAAAGCTGGTATAGCTTGTACAGGATCGGCATGGAGTATTAATAACTGGCTACCAGCTTGGGCATATCGCTCTTGGAGTTTCTGCAAACATCCAATCATATAAGTTATTTTCACAGGAGCAACATCATCCCGTTCCAAAATATTCGGATCGAGGCAAAACACGCCTACCACCTTCGAACTCTGCCGTTTTGCCGCAGCCAGTCCCGTATTGTCAGAAATGCGTAAATCGCGCCGATGCCAAAACAAAATTAAATCAGACATTCTGTACTGCTTATAGTTCACCCGTACTAGCTTAGATGCTAGTGGTACTAATAAGCATCATTCTGGCGATAAATTTATTCTGGGAATTGGGAATTGGGCATGGATCAATAAATCAATAGTTCTTCCCCTGCCCCCTGCTCCCTGCCCCCTGCTCCCTGCTCCCTGCCCCCTGCCCCCTGCTCCCTGCTCCCTCGCTTCTTCCCCATTCCCCGGTTTGTCAGTCGGAATAGTGGCTTTTTGCTTTTAAGATAGAGTATACTCTTCTTAACAGTTAATTAGTCTTTTTGTCATGGCTAACCTACTACTTGACGACGGTACGATTGAGAGCGATTTAGGCGAAATAGCTCGTGAACTTGAGCCTCTTGGTATTCAACTCAGACATTACGATCCAGGAACATCGCTACTCTTCCCCGATTTGTTAGACCAGGACGTTTTAACTGAGGCTGAAAAACGTTACTATGTAGAACTCCATAACAGCGTCTTTGAATTTCTTCAGCACGAAAATGGCGCTATTTGGTGTGATTTGCTAAATGTGCATCCAGGTTCTTTCAATCTTCACCACCTGATCGCAACCTACGGACGTTACCATACTCATCCTGCGGCTGAACCCCTCTACGTGTTGGCAGGAGAAATGATCTATGGCTTCGTGCGACCTGATGGCAGTCAGGTACAACTTTTAATTCAGGCACAAGACTATCTTTACATCCCCGCCGATGTTGAGCATTGGTGCAGTCCAACTGCGTCGTTGAATTTCAAAGGAATACGCTATTTTGCGATCGCAGAAGGTTGGGTTCCAAATTATACGGGTACTAAAGTTAGTGATTCGCTCAACAAGCCACATTAAGGATCAGCTTATACAGGTTGACAAAATGGTTAAATAATGCTATCGAAAGCTGACCGATTTACTCAACTTCTTCGCAAAGAATTAACAGCGTTTCCATCTCTTTTGCTAGAGAAATCAACTCTGTCCAAGAGGAGCCACTAACTAGATTTTGAGCGTGAGCTAATCGATTTCGCAACTGTTCAGCAGACTTGAGGAAGCGTTCGCCAAACCGTTTAGACTTTAATCCTAGTTGCTGGAGAAGTTCTGGCTGATTTAAAATCAACTCTCGCTTATCACAGAATTGCAGATAATCTAATAAATCTGTAGCTTCGTTTCTTTCCTGACTCTCTCGCCATAGCCGTTGAGCAACTTCTAAGCGTTCAGGTTTGATAACTTTTTGCCAAGAATCTTGAGGATAGTAAATTCGCACCAGCCGCAGCAAATTCATTTCTAGGAGTGTTACTAAGCCAAACAACAGCATCCGTGCGGGTGCTTTCTGCAAATCGCCACAGGTAACAATACCACTTACTTGATTGCAATCCAAAACAAACAATCGTGGAGTTTGTTGCAAAATGGGTAGCAACTTCATCAATGGGGTGGAAATGGCTATGAGTTCTTTAGGATGGAAGACTCGTTGATAGTCGCTACATTTACCTTCTTTACCTTGAATCAAACTAGAGCGTTCAACATAACCACTAATAATATCTCCCGTCTCAACCCCGATAACATCAAAATTTTGTGCTTGCATCCAATGCAGCACTTCTGTCACCTCGGCATCGGCTGACATAGCTTTGAGGGGTTCTGCTACGTATTCAATAGTAATATTGTTCTCAAATAAACTCCGCAGGTCTTGAGAACGCGATTTTAGCTGTTTCATCCCCCGGCTGTGAACTTCTCGTTAAATCATCCTATGGGACTTGTGTAATCGCTCGCCGAATTTTGTGCCAGATTAGCCCTGCGACAATCAACCCTAAACCCACTTGCCAAATCGAAGACTCTACCCAAAAAGCGAGAAAAAGGCAAGAGATAAGACCTAACCAACCTACCCATATAGGATAGAGTCGTTCTGATGGGGTAAGACGCAAGGCGGCGAAACTGGTAATTGCGTAATAAATCAAAACACTAAAGGCACTAAACGACCAGGTAGTTTTGACATTACCCAACAGTACCAGCAGAGCGATCGCTATTCCTACAAATATCACAGCCCAGTATGGGGTTGTCTGTTGTTGGTTAAGCCGCGCTAAGAAATTTGGAGCATCTGAACGGCGTCCCATTGCCAGTAACACACGGGATAAGCCCAAAATCAGGTTCAATAGCACGCCTAGCATGGCTGTCACCGCACCAATCCCTAAGACCAAAGCACCACCGGAACCAGCAACGCTGCGAACCGCCACTTCTAAAGGCGCTGCCGTCTGCCCTGTGCTACTTTCTAAGACATCTGCCCCCACAGCCCCAATACCAACTATCGCCACTGCCATGTAAAGCAACATTGTCAGCAGCAGACAAACAATCATCGCTTTCGGAATCGTTTCCCTTGGGGAGCGTGCTTCCTCTCCCATTGTGGCAATGCGCCCATAACCTGTATAGGCGACAAACATCAAGGCACTAGCATGAAGTACTGCTCCTGGGGAGGTTCTGAAAAAAGGTGTCAAATTCTCAATTCCCACCTCAGCAGCACGGGGTAGACAAGCAAGGATAAAGAAGCCTAAAGATAAGAGCGTTACCGATACAATCACCGTATTGGTAACATTAGAGCGACGGATACCACTTAAGACAACCAACGTCATCATCACGACAGCTAAAAGGGCTGTAGGAACTAGCCAACTGGAACTCAAACCTCCAATATTTAGCAAGTAACCAGCAAAACCTAAAGCGGCGGTTGCGGCTGAGGCAGTCTTAGCTACCAAAAACATCCACCCAGCAGTGAAGCCAAAGGCGGGGGTAAGATATTTGTAACCATATTCATAAGTGCCACCACTGACAGCATGACTAGCTGCTAACTGAGCGCTGTTGAGTCCATTACAGGTGGCAACAATTGCCCCAATTGCTACCGCCAAAATTACCGCCGGCCCAGCAATCCCTGCTGCAATCCCGATAGTGACAAATACACCCGTCCCGACAATAGAACCCAGTCCCATCAAGGTTGCACCAACAACCCCTAACTCTCGTTTCAGTTGGGGTGGAGAATTTGTGGCGGACATCTTTGATCTCCCTGTTTAGATTGCAAGATGTAACGTTCATCAGTGAGGATATCACGACAGAAAGGCTCACAGATAATCATAATTTTGATGACAATTGTTTTGTTACCCTTGCAGTACCAAATATATTGGTACAAATTTTATACCGAATTAATGTTAAGTAACAAATTGTTTTGTACCTATCAAAAATAAATATTTATGTAGTTAAATGTATGGGATTAGTTGATGAATTATCTAGAAAAATGTAGAAAATCCTTCAAGAAAAAATATTTTTATCGAACAGAATACATGCGTCAGTCGTCAGAATACAGGAAAGGTATTCTGTATGACTAGCGGATGAATAATTGGGTTGAAGACCCCCACCAAATTGAAAATTCGGTGGTGCAACAATTCCTGCACGGTCTAAATCCTCGACTGATTGATTCTGACTCCTGAATTCTGATTTCTGAATTCTTCTTCAACAAAACAGCATATAGAATCAATACTTGATAGAATCATACCAATAATAACCAAAAATGATAACTTTATGCCAAGAAAAGAACAAGGATGGGTCACATTTCAAACCTCAGAGGACGAGCGAAAAATTCTAGAGGAGTTCTGCGAACAGTCTCAACGCACCAAGACTGAGATTTTGCGGGAACTTGTGCGTAGCCTCAATCAGCACTCGTCAGCAGCAGTATCACTACCAACTCAGCAGGAAAAACAGGAAGATATTTACTACACTCAAAAGCCTGATATAGAAAGTACCACTCCCAAGAAATCACTAAAAGTTAGCTCTCGTAATATTCTTAAAGGTGTCGTTAAACGAGTTATTTATGGAGCAGTTAATAGTGAGGTAACTTTGGAAATCATTCATAAAGTAGAATTAACCTCGATTATCACCAGAGCTTCTGCTGAAGAATTAGAACTATCTGAAGGAAAAGAAGCTTATGCAGTCATTAAGTCTAACGATATTGTCATTGCTAGAGAATAGAAATACTTAATTTTAGCGATCTTCCATCAATCTCTCCAGAAAACGATAATAATCCTTGCTAAAAAAACTTTCAAGCAAAACAGATAGTTATTTGTGTAATATTTGCTTGTTTTGCTTGCACCAACTATACAAGAATTTATACTAGACTTGCAATTAGATTTTGTGTAGCCGTAGCCTCAATACGGTTCGGTTAACATCTTTGTTATAGAAATCGTTGTAAGCGCTTTAGTTTAAGGTTTAATCTCATAGCTGGTTTGTACAACTATCTATGACTGGGACTCTTTGACCGATTTTTGCAAGAGGTCTATTCCTTCCTGCCCTCCAGCTTGTTTCGCAGTACTATATAAACGCGAAACTATCTCTTCATTGGTGGATGTGCAATGATGCCTGTACGTCAAACTTTATCAAAGCCTGATATCCAACTTTCTTACTTAGAGTGGAACCAAGGTCAAGAACCCTTACTGCTGTTACATGGGTTAGGCGACCATGCTCTAGTGTGGTCTAGTTTAGGAGATTATTTAGCAGCAGACTACCACATAATCGCACCAGATATGCGCGGACATGGCGAAAGTAGTAAGCCTGAGAGAGATTATACCTTTGAAAGTGCGATCGCAGACCTCGAAGCACTTATGGATCATCTCGGATGGACATCTGCCCATATTGTCAGTCATTCGTGGACAGGTAAATTAGCCGCTATCTGGGCAAGACAAAACCCAAAGCGTTTGCAGAGTATAATTCTCATCGATCCAATTTTCATCTGGAAAATGCCCAGCCTTCTCAGGCTAACCTTTCCCATGTTGTATCGCTTCTTACCCTTTCTCAAAAGCATGGGCCCCTTTGCCAGTCATGAAGAAGCCGAACAACAAGCACGGGAGTTAAAGCAATATCAAGGGTGGAGTTCCTTACAGCAGCAAGTTTTCCAAGCAGGAATAGAACAAAAACCCGATGGTAGTTGGGGTAGCAAATTTACCATCGCCGCCCGCGACGGGATTTTTGAAGCAGTTATGCAAGTGCCTGGTTTTACAATCCCCCTTCATACCCAAGCCCTCTTTATCCAACCAAAACAAGGACTTAACCGCCAAAATTGGCAAATCCAGCCCTACAAAACCTATCTCAAAAAACTACGCATCTGCCAAGTTCCTGGCAATCATTGGCCATTTTTGACACAACCAGAGGCATTTAACCAAACTGTTGCGGCTTTTTTGGCAGAACACAGATAGAAAATCTCATTATTATTAGACGGGATTATCATCCGGCAACAGAAGAATTAATAGGAGTGATGTTTAGCGATAAGCGGCTACGCTCCTCTTAAATCAGTTATTAGTTATCAGTCATCAGCATTCATTGGTTACTGATAAATAATTAAGATAACGCAAAACTACAGATGCTCAGGGGAAATTTATGAATTTCTCCTACCCGAAAATTAGGGTTTTGGCTAAAGTTTTACGTAAGTCCTGCTAATAACTGATAACTGTTAAAGTACGGATAAGCCACTCATGAGCCTTTGTATCAACCCCGTTTGCCCTACACCAAATCACCCGAATAATGAACAAAACCGCTTTTGTCAAAGTTGTGGTTCCCATTTAGAATTGCTAGGGCGTTACCGGGTGACATGCCTGTTGAGCGACAAAACAGGGTTTAGTAAAGTTTATGAAGCTTATGAACAAGATACCCCTAAAATCCTCAAAATCCTTAAAGAGGATTTGTCAGGGAATGCCAAAGCAATAGAACTATTTCAGCAAGAAGTAACTGTACTGGGACAATTCAAACATCCCGGCATTCCCAACGAAGATAGTTACTTTCAGTATCAAACCCGAAATGGTTTAGTCTTGCATTGCATTGCAATGGAAAAAATCGCCGGGTACAACTTAGAACAGTGGCTACAGCAGCAGAATCGCCCCATTTCCGAAGAGCAAGCTGTAGCTTGGTTAAAACAACTAGTAGAAATTTTGGATTTAGTGCATGGTAAACAATACCTGCATCGAGATATTAAGCCATCTAATATCATGATTAGATCCCCCATTGAGAAGAATTGGGGGGATTTAGTACTAATTGATTTTGGCACCGCCACAGAAATCGACAGAACCGACCCAGACCAACTTAGCAACGGCGACGGGATGACAGCACTTATGTCATCTGGCTACAGCGCTCCAGAACAAATGAATGGTCAAGCAGTACCGCAATCAGATTTTTTTGCCTTGGGACGCACCTTTGTCTTTTTGCTAACGGGACACCATCCCTTAGATATGTATGATGTTCAGCAAAATGTATTGCACTGGCAAAATCATGCCATCGATATCTCACCTTTACTATTAAATTTAATTGATTGGCTAACAGCACCAGATATAAAAAATCGTCCTGCTAATGCCCAAGAAATTTTACAGTGCCTAGAACGAATTGAAGAAAGCAAAAAGTTCTGCTCGGATGAGGATTCAACCCCATCTAAAGGGGAGCCACTTGTAGAAGTGGAGAATTCAGAGCCAAGCTCTCTGTCGTTGGAGCCGGAACCAGAAAATAGTATTCCTTCCGCCCCTGTTGTCGAAACCCAGCTAACAGAAACTACTCCTGAAAATATTAATTTAGCAATCGATTTGAACACCGAGCAGTTGTCCGCGCCAATTCCTCAAACTTTGTCATCACCACAGAAAGAGCCAGAAGAAGTACCACTACTGAAATTTTTTGCAGGGATGCTAGTAATATTAGGATTACTTAGTATAATTGCTTTGGCAATGCGAAACTCACAATTTATTGTAAGGTCAAATTATGGTCATCCTCCCGAAAAAAAAGGAAATATTGATTATTTTCCTTATCAAGAAGGCAGAGATAGTCAGGGGAAAATAGCCGAATTTAATATCGCTGTTTTATCACTACAGTATAAATGGCTTTTAGGTAGCAATTTTCAGATTCAATATAATAATGAAATTATTAGTCTAGACCTTTTAAAGTTGAACTTAGAACAAGAAGAAATACAGAATATAATGCAATATCCCAGTGAAATTATATCTGTAGGGACAGCTTCTTGCAAAGGTAATTTAGCAGTTCAACAGCGAATGGCTCTAGAACGTTCTAAACAAATTCAATTTTTAGCAAAAAAAATATTTATTAATACACCAAGTGTTAAACGTTATCGGATATTAAATTTGGGACAATTTCAACGGAGTGATTGTCAGGCAAATCAGGATTTAACTAAATATCAGAGAAGTATTATAATTATTGGTGTAAAAAATAAATCCGCAGGTGTAATTATCGATGAAGCACTACGGGATAGGTTAGAGAAAAAGCCTTTTGCTGATTTTAAGTTAGAAGATTATTCTTTGGGAACAGCAGAAAAATTTAAGACAATACCAAGTAATTTATAAAACCTTTAGTAAAGTAAATCAGTGGATAGACTTAACCCATCGTAGATATCGCCACTTTAGCCATAAACTAAAACTATGGTCATCTATATTCCCTATGGCTAAAGCAGCAGATATTAGCACTAAACGATTAATTAGCCTTGCACCCGAAAATTGGGTAAAATGGGTAACGAAAATTCCTGATATTGTATCTGGAGAAATTCTCAACTCTGAATTTCAGTGGATTAGCCGTGAAAGTGATGTATTAGTCCGCGCCAGCAGTTCCCAATATGGCGAATTTATCGTACTCAACGAGTTACAATTACGCTACAAACCTGAAATGCCCAAACGGATGCGGGCTTATGCAGCACTAGCTGAAGAAAAGTACAATTTGCCTACTTATCCAGTACTACTTAACATCCTCAAAGCAAGTGATGTTGAAATTCCCACCAGCTATGAATCGGAATTTGCAGGTTTACAGGCGCGTCAAGACTATCGTGTTATCAACCTTTGGGAAGTTGATGTGGAAATCGCTTTTACTCAACCTGTTCCCTCGTTGCTTCCCTTTGTCCCAATTCTCAAAGGAGGTGCAGAAGAATCCACTATGCAACGAGCATTGCAAATTCTTCGCGCCGATGAGCAATTAAGCCAGTTAGAAACCGTCATGGCTTTTTTTGCTACCTTCGTATTAGACAGCGCTTTAGTTCAGCAAATCATGAGGTGGGATATGGCAGTGTTACACGAATCTCCCTGGTATAAGCAAATTTTTAGAGAAGGCGAACAGCGTGGAGAAGAACGAGGACGGCAAGAAGGACGGCAAGAAGAGATATTGTCAGGTCTTGAACTGGCTTTAGAGATAAAATTTGGCGACGAGGGATTGCAACTGATGTCAGAAATCTCTCAAATTGCTGATTTAGAAAAATTAAAGGCAATTCAGCAGGGGATTAAGAATGTCAATACTCTAGATGAATTACGGCAAATCATTTGAAGCCATAGAAATTCCTTGAGTTTGGCAAATCGTGAGGTGGGATATATCAGTATTCGAAAAATCTTTTTTATCAGGAAATTGTTCAACAGGCACGGGAAAAAGTGATTCGAGAGGAGAGGCTATTGAGTATTGAACTGGTTTTGGAGATAAAATTTGGCATTGAAGGATTGCAACTGATGCCATAAATCTCTCAAATTTCAGATTTAGATAGATTAAAAGTAATTCGACAGGCAATTAAAAGCGTAAATACTCTAGGTGAATTACGGCAATTAATTTGAAGTAATAAAACTTCTTTGAGTTTGGCAAATTGGAGATGGGATATGTCACATATCGAGATATCTTTTTTCTATCAATAAAGTTTTAAGTTACCTCAACTTAGCCAAATTCTGGGATAGCAAAAATATCCTATAAGTTTCTCATGCTCCCATCCCAGAATACCTCTTCAAACCTGCACGCCATAGCAAGCGATTCGCACCTAAAAACACTAATAACCAGCCGAACATTGACCAAAATCCCCGTCCTATATCCACGGGTAGACCTACCAAAATGCTCACAGGAAAATCAATCAAATATGGAAAAGGCGTAAACATAACTATTTGCCGCACATGTTCTGGAAAAACCTCTAAAGGTGCTATATAACCAGATAAAAATGTAAAAAATAACAACCAAAAATTTTCTAAAGCACTAGCCCGTTCTGTCCAAAAAGCGAACATGGCAAAGGTGTACTGAATTGTAAACCGCAAAGTAAAAGCTAGCAGCACCGCCAATGTAAATAGCAAAAATCTACTTAAACTTGGTATCCAAAAAGCTTGGGGATAAAGAATAAAAAATAATCCCACTAATAAAAAAGTAAACGTTATCCTAGCAAATCTTTCAGAAATATGTCCTGCAACATGATGCCATACTGGGTCTAGTGGTTGTAACAACTTGGGCGAAAGCTTGCCTTCCACAACCTCTTTTTCAAACTCCCAAATAACCCAAACAACTGTTAATTGTCTGACGACAAAAACTGTGATGAAGTAACGGCTAAAATCCACAGGTGATAGCCCAAATTGCCCACCTTGTGCTGCCTGTATCCAAACACCCATGAGGATAATCGGCAAAGACCCAGCCAAAACCCATAAGATTAGTTCTGCTCGATACTCAACCATATAGGCGTAGTATACTGACAGCAAGGTTAGAGCTTTTCTAATAAATTTTTTCATCTATGGTAGATTCTCCTTTGGGCAACTCTATTTCTGGCAGCGATCGCTACAGCTACACAACACCTGCCTGAAAAACTCGTCCAATCACTTCTTCTACAGGCGGTTCAGTGACAGTTAAATCAATTACCTCCAAATCCGTCAAAATCTTTGATACTGTGCGGGTGAGTGCCTCTCTAGATACCATAAAATGTACCGATCGCCCTTCTAAGAGTTGCACATCTCCATAAGTCATAAGTTTTTCTATCGGTAGAGGTTGTCCTAACTCGATATGAACTTCTCGGTATGGGGCAAAACGTTCTAGTAGTCCATCTAAACTACCGTCATACATCAGGCTTCCTTGGTGAATCAACAGCACTCGTTGACACAAAGCTGTAATATCAGCCATGTAATGACTCGTCAACAGCACTGTAGCCTGATAACGCTGATTGTAGTCGCGCAAAAAATCGCGTACCGCCACCTGAGCATTTACATCTAGTCCCAGAGTCGGTTCATCTAAAAACAATACATGGGGACGATGCAAAAGTGCTGCTAGCAATTCTGCCTTCATCCGCTCACCCAAAGAGAGCTTACGTACTGGTTGGGTAAGTTTGCCTTCTAAGGAAAGCATCTCTGTTAATTCTCCTACCCGTCGTTGGAACTCTTTATCAGAGATGTTGTATACAGCAGCATTAATTTTCAAGGAATCTAGCGCGGGTAAGTCCCAAATTAGCTGCTGCTTTTGCCCCATTACCAAAGTAATTTTTTGCAAAAATGCTTCTTTACGCTGAAACGGAATTTGTCCAGCTACTGTGACTTTACCGCTAGAGGGATGAATCAGCCCCGTGAGCATTTTTAGTGTGGTGGTTTTACCGGCACCATTTGGCCCCAAAAACCCCACTACTTCACCGGGGGCGATTTCAAAGGAAACATCCTGCACTGCTTTAATTGAGCGGTAGGTGCGGCGGAAAAGGTGGGTAATTGTTCCTTTGATGCCCGGACTTTTAACTGCGACTGGATAAGATTTACTCAGATTTTCAGCAACTATGATTGACATATTTTGTATATTAGAAACACAGATGCAGACAGGTAAACACACATAAATCATCGGTGTTTAACTAAACAGAATTCAGAAGCGGAGCCGCAGATGCTCCGCCTGCGGTCAGAATGGGCTAAACGCCTCGCTACCGCTAACAGAATTGAATTTTGACCGAAAAAGTGGCTAGGGGTCTGGAGTTTTTTTATTTTGACTTGTGGATTCTTTTACTGTGGTTCCAAATACGGAAGCAGGGATTTTCGCCAGTGAAATATTATGATTTTCCGTTGTGGGCATGACGCACAACAGATAGATTTTACCGTAAACGTCCCGATCGCAATGTACTGATAATTAACCACAAACCCAATAAGCTAGCAACCGCAAAAAGGGCGGTGCTTAAAAAAGATAGCTGACTTGTCTGCGCTCTAGTGGAAATAATTGCTGCACCCATAATCAGCGAACCTACTAGTATACTAAAAGATAGTCGGTTAGCCGCATCGTCCATAGTGCGCCGCACGCCATCTAAACCCCGCAGCGATAGATTCCACTGTAAGGTTTCTGAGGTAACTCGGTCTAATAACAGTTCTATTTGGCGAGGAGATTGGAGAGAGAGACTTTTAATATCTAAGGCTGTTCGTAATAGCGATCGCACTGGATTATCGCCCAGTAATTGCCGACGAAACAAGTCTGTAATTAATGGTTTAACTTCATCGAAAAAATTAAGCTCTGGGTTGAATGTCCGCGCTACACCCTCTAGATTCGCTAGGGTTTTGGCATACAACCCCATATTGCTAGGTAATCTAATTTTATTGTTACGCGCAACTTGTAAAACTTCATAAATTATCTGACTGAAGTTGATTTGCGTCAGGCTGACATTGTGATACTTTCGCAACATGCGATCGTAATCATTTTCTAACCGCGACAAAATAACTGGTTGAGCAGAATCTGAGAGCTGCAAAGTTAATTGAGCGCACCTTTGAGCATCTAAATCAACGATCGCTAACAACATCTCTGTTAATATCTGCTGTGTGCGGGGATCAAGTCTTCCTACCATGCCACAGTCTAAAAGGGCAACCCGCCCATCTTTGAGATAAAACAAGTTTCCTGGATGGGGATCGGCGTGAAAAAAGCCATCAATATATAGTTGCTGAAAAAATACCCGAAATAACAAAGTAGTTATTTCTTTACGCTTTTCGGCAGAGTCTTTAACGTTGGGGTCATTATCCAAATCCGCCGCCAGGAACGGTACTCCATCCAGCCATTCCATCACCAGTAATTTCTCTGTGGTCAATTCCCAATTAATTTCGGCAACTACTATTTGTGTGGGATCGTACCAGCGACTTTTAGATAAGTTGCGCCGCAGTTGGTCTGTAAAACCCGCTTCTCGTGTAAAATCTAACTCGGCTTCTAGAGCTTTGGTAAATTCTTCAGCGATGGATTTGATTTCGTAGGTTTGCCCAAAATCAGTTCGCGCCACTAAATCAGCAATACCTTGAATTAAAGCAATATCTTGAGCAATAGTTAGATCAATTCCCGGACGTTGCACTTTCAAAGCGACTTCTCGACCATCTGCTAATGTGGCACGATGTGTCTGAGCAATTGATCCCGCCGCTACGGGGATCGGGTTAACTGTCTTGAAAGTTTCTGTTAGTGGACGTTTTAATTCTTTGCGGAGGATTATTTCTATCTCTGACCAAGGAACTGGTGGTACTTCGTCTTGTAAGGTTGATAGTTCCTCAATGTAGGCAGCGTTCAGTAAATCTGGACGTGTAGACATTAGCTGGCCAAGCTTGACGTAAACTGGCCCCAAGTCTACCAAGATATTTTTTAAAACCGCAGGTGTCGGTAACTGGGGTTCATCAGCTTTGCCACCAGTGAGTAACCTTCGCATATAGTCCCAGCCATTGCGAAGGAATACTTCAAGAATTTCTCGTTGACGGGGAACAGTTTGAGTGAGGAACATTTTTGTAAAGAACTGCAAAAACGCAGGAAATTAAAGAGGTAAGCAACAGGGGATAACAATACAACGGAAATTGGCTCTAGCTTTGCTACTGGTTAAAGTTTTGCTAGCTGCGGCACAGTCTTGAAATCTTTTGATGGATGATTGTACGGCTTGGTTGAGTTTCTGTTCACCCAGAAGAGTTTTGACGTAATTAAAGCAGGAATCCCCACCGTGTAATAAGCGATGGGAACAACTAAATCCTTTGGACGGAGAAATATATTTTTAATTGACCGTAATCGAATCGATTGCCATTGTCTTGGCGAGAGGCTTAAAGCTAATAATGTCCATAACTGTCAGATAAAATAACAGACAGTCAAGTTATAATAGGAAAATAGACTTTTTCGCCTCTGCCAAGGGTTTTAACTTTTATAGCAGGTCAGTAAATCGGGAATCGCTTTGAAGAATTTTGAGGATCTGCTTAATTTCCTGGGTACGTTCTTTGTTGACAACGAGGGTGACATTGCGATCGCGCACAATCACCACGTCCTCTAAACCAATTGTAACAACTACATCCTCTGGATTTGAGGCATAAATAATTGCCCCCTGCGTATCTAAACCTACGTGGGTAGCGAGTTCTACATTGGGATTCTCTTCTGTTTTGAGTAACCGCTCGATCGCATTCCAATCTCCTAAATCATCCCAACCAAAATCAACTGGCAAAACGTATGCTAGAGTTGTCTTTTCCATTAGCGCATAGTCTATACTCTTCTTAGGCAACTGGGGATAGATATCAGGGCCATGTTGTTCTAAAGGTTCGATAATTTCTGGTGCATGGGTATGTAGTTCCTTGAGAACAACCCCTGCCCGAAAAACGAACATTCCACTATTCCAGCTAAAACGTCCCGTGGATAAAAAAGTCTCTGCCGTTTCACGGTTGGGCTTTTCAGTAAAGCGGTTCACGTGGTAAGCTGGCAACTCATTAAAGCTACCTATCTTTTCACCTTGTTCGATGTAGCCGTAACCGGTTGATGGAAAAGTAGGCTTGATCCCCAGTGTAACGATCGCTGCTGTGCTTGCTGCCAGTTGCGTAGCCGCGCTTAATGTGTGGGCAAACGCCTCTTGATCAGCAATCCAGTGGTCAGCAGGGAAAAAGCCAATAACAGCGTCTTCTCCATAGCGCTGTTTGATTTCTAAACTTGTCCAAGCAACGGCTGCGGCGGTGTCTCTGCCTTCTGACTCAATTAGTAAGTTTTTAACTGGTAGATCAGGTAATTGTTGTCTTACCCCTTCAGCTATCTGACTAGAAGTAATTACCCACAAGGAATCCCACCCGCCACCGAGTTTTATCAATCGATCGGCGGTTGCTTGTAATAAACTTCTAGAACTACCATCAAGACTTAAAAATTGCTTGGGTCGGTCTTTGCGGCTCAGGGGCCAAAAACGTTCACCTTTACCACCAGCAAGGATTACGGGGAACAATAAAGTATTCATGTTGTCATACACGCCTACCGAAGAACATTATAAGTTTACAGTGAGCCTTTCCACTGGCAATATCTGTAGCTTGGATTAACATACTTTTAGGGAGTGGTTGAGTGGGGAGATAATTGTGATAAAACAAGTCGAATGGTCGGAAAATCCGGTTACATCTCAGCAAGTAATAGAATTTGAAACTGAGGTGCGATCGCAGCAAATTCAACGCACGGAAAATCAAGTAACGCCAGCACCAGTAGCCGACTTAGAGGAGGAGGATGTCGAACTAAACCCGCCAGCCAATCCGAATCGTAGCGTCGTCGAATCAGTGGGCGCGATTCCCAATCAGCTTTACGAGAGACTGGGCTTAACCATGCCTCGCTGGTTGTTGTGGATTATGACGATTGTCATCGGCATCATCCTATCTGGGCTGCTAGTCTCAAGTTTAGCGCTGTGGACTCCTTTGTGGAGTAACCTCGATCGAACAGATGAAGATTTGGGAACTAACGCTAAAGACGAGATAAAAATCCCACTACCAGGGGAATTGTGGGGTAAACTCTCTCAGTACCAGCTTTCCCGCCCCATGAATATCTTAATTATGGGAATTGAACCAGTTAAGGGGAGTGTTGATGGTTCACCAGAAAGCTTTGCAGGGAAAAGCGACTCCATGCTACTGGTACGACTTAACCCTAGTGAAAAATCTGTAAGAGTGCTTTCCATTCCCAGAGATACAATGATCGCCATCCCCGAAAAGGGAGAAAAGGGATTAACTAAGGTATCTGATGCCAATGCCAAAGGCGGCCCAGTCTTAGCAGCACGGGTAGTTAGCCGTACCTTAAATAACGCCCCGATCGATCGTTACATCCGTATTTCTACTAGTGGTTTACGGCAATTAGTCGATCAGTTAGGCGGAGTAGAAGTCTTTGTTCCCCAATCAATGGAATATAAAGACTCCAGCAGTCGGCTATCGATTAATCTAGTCAGTGGTTGGCAAACCCTTAACGGCGAACAAGCAGAACAGTTTGCCCGATTCCGCGAACCAGGTTTGGGAGATTTGCCGAGAGTGCAGCGTCAGCAAGCACTAACAGCAGCCCTGCTGCAACGCTTAAATAGTCCTACCATCTTGCCCAGGTTGCCTCAATTAACTCGCTTGATGCGAAAATATTTTGATACCAACCTGAAGATGGAAGAAATGATGGCGTTGGTCAATTTCGGACTCAACCTAGATCGAGATAATTTCCAAATGACGGTGTTGCCTGGGACTTTTAGCCGCTTTAGCAAAGACCCTGATAGCTATTGGCTAAATATGACTGGACAACAGAGCCTGTTGAATGATTATGTTGGGGTAAATGTACCTGGTCTTAAACCAGATATGCGTCAGGTTCCTAACCTCAAAATTGCTATTCAAAATGCCTCTAATCAACCTCAGCTAACTGAAAAAGTTATTGCTTATCTTAAACAGAAAGGCTTTACTAATATTTACAAAGTGACTGATTGGCCAGATACTCAACGTCAAACTCAAATTATTGTCCAAAAAGGCAATCGGCGAGTTGGTGTTGATTTGCAAAAAGTCTTAGGCTTGGGTCAAATTGAGGTGTCAGCGATTGGTGATTTAGAATCTGACCTGACAATTCGGATTGGGAAAGATTGGAAATAGTTAAGAGTCATTAGTCATTAGTCATTAGTCATTAACCAAATGACAAAGGACTAATGACAAAGGACTACTGACAAATAATAAAGTTATGAAAAAGATTTTACTGCGTTTTTTGGGTTTGATTGTAATTTTGATACTAGCGTTTTGCTGGATAATACTTAATCCCAAACCGGCTTTTGCTCAACTAAACACAATTAACTACAACAATATAAATTTAGAAAATCGTGATTTCTCTAATACTGATTTAGCAGGTGTGACTTTTGTTGCAGCAGAAATGCGGGGGACAAATTTCCAAGGAGCGAATTTAACCAACGCAATTCTGACTAAGGGAGTTTTGTTAAAAGCAAATTTGGAAGGCGCGAACTTAAGCGGCGCTTTAGTCGATCGCGTCACTATGGATGGTGCTAATCTGAAAAATGCCATTTTTACAGAAGCAACTTTGACCCGCAGCCGTTTTTTTGATGCCGAAATTACAGGCGCTGATTTTACCGATGCTTTAATTGACCGTTATCAAGTGTCGCTAATGTGTGAAAGGGCTGATGGGGTAAATCCGGTTACGGGTGTGTCAACGCGAGATAGTTTGGGTTGTAGGTAAAGAATCTCCGCGTTGAGCATAAAACCAGAGACATTTTGGCGAAAAAATGGAACATACAAATTCTTTATTAAAATATGTATTATTCGCTATTGATTTAATTTTAATTTGGGATTTGGTCAGAGATAAAAAGATACAAATTTATGAGCAAACACAGAATAAGCTTAAGTTTATTATTCAACCGAAGTTACTTAGATTTATTGGGTTCTTTATCGGACAAATAGGGATAATTTCTTTATATGCTCTTTTTATGTTTATACCTGTTACACAACTTGATTGTAACCGTATTTTACCAAATATAGATACTTCAAATATTGAGCAAAAGTCATCAAAAATTATATGTCAACTGATAGAATTTGATTTTTTTGGTCATCAAAAAAGCCAAAAACAAATTTCTGGATTAACTGGAAGTCGTTTAGAAAAACAAACTAAAACTGATACAGAGGGAAAAATATTATATACATATCGAGTTCAGTTATTAACTAATGCAGAAAGTATTCCATTTACACGAACTACTTACAGTGATTATTTTTCCGAAGAAGCGGAGTTTATCATATTAAAAATTGAGAATTTCTTAGTACAACCTTTAGAAAAAAGTTTAGTAGTTAAGCAAGATGATACTTTAGTTGGCTACGCTGTAATTGGCATAACCATATTTTGCCTATTATTAGGTTTATTAATTATAGCGTCAGGTTCATTTATCGACTTTAATTTTGATAAAGAGTCAAATAGCTTAAGCATCAACCGCTATAAATGGTTTGGAATCTTGGGAAAATCAGTTTTTTTGTACTCGTTGAATGAAATTGTTGATATTAAAGTTGAAAGTTTTAGTTCTGGCGAAGATAGCACAGATAATCGAGTTACCTTAATTTTAGAATCTGGTGAAAGCGTATTTTTGATTGGTTCCTATGATTCTGGGGGCTATAGTTCTGGGTTTCAAGAAAAACAAGAAATAGTTAAAATAATCAAAAATTTCCTCGCCTCAAATTAGTACCTGCTTATACTAATTCTGCCACTTTCTCAATATCAACTCTGCGATCGCATCCCAAACAACAATCCTAAACTCTAAAGAAAATAAATTATTATATTGATTCAGTGTATCTGTAGGTTGGGTTGAGGAACGAAACCCAACATTTGATTCATGTTCATGTTGGGTTTCACTGCCGTTCAACCCAACCTACTAGCTATAAAATTATCAACGATTTTTGATACAAAATTTTCCATAGGGACATTATACCCCCGATATTTGTATGAAAAACGCCATATTCAATTAATGATTGCAACACATCTTTGGGCAAAGACGCGATGAATCGCGTCTCTACAAATGGTCTATTTGTCGCATTCTGTTTTTACAATTGGCATAATTCTCGAAAATTTGCCTCTAATTCCCAGTAGGAATTTAAATCAAAAATTCTGTTCCTTCTCCTGGTTTAGAAGAACATTTGATTTGTCCATGATGTTTCTCAACTACTATTTGATGGCTGATAGATAATCCTAACCCTGTACCTTTACCTGGCCCTTTAGTAGTGAAAAAGGGATCAAATATATGCGATCGCAGGCATCGCACTTAAAATGACTATAAACTAGTGACTGATTTGCCAAAATTTACCTGACAGACTGCGGAATATCAGGTTAAATGTTTTAAAATATGCACTCTGCAAGAGTTGTCGGGTATTATTCGTGACACAACAAGACCAAAAACCCTCTCGTTCTTTCGCTGGAATTGCTGGCATTGTTGCCGCAGCCACATTAATTAGTAAAGTCTTCGGTTTAGTGCGGCAGCAAGCGATCGCTGCGGCCTTTGGTGTTGGTGCTGCTGCTACCGCCTATAGTTATGCCTATATTATCCCTGGCTTTTTATTGATCTTACTTGGTGGCGTAAATGGGCCATTACACAGTGCAGTTGTGAGCGTTTTAGCCAAGCGGCGGCGAGAAGAAGCGGCTCCTTTAGTGGAAACCGTAACAACGCTGGTGGCTGGAGTACTGTTACTGGTGACAGTGGCTCAAGTTTTATTTGCGGATGCGATCGTTGATATAGTCGGTCATGGTTTGGAAGCGACAACCAGAGCGATCGCCATTCAACAACTCCGCATTATGGCACCGATGGCTTTATTTGCCGGTTTAATTGGCATCGGCTTCGGTACTCTCAACGCAGCTAATCAATATTGGTTACTTTCCATTAGTCCCTTATTATCCAGTATTACCGTTGTTGGCGGTCTTGCTATCTTAGCGATGCAACTGGGCAAGGATATTATTAAGCCGGAGTACGCTTTAATTGGTGGAATGGTCTTAGCTTGGGGAACTTTGGCAGGAGCAATTCTCCAGTGGTTAGTGCAGCTAATTGTCCAGTGGCGGTTAGGATTAGGCACATTACGCCTGCGGTTTGATTTTAAATCTCCAGGCGTTCAAGAAGTCATTAAAATCATGACTCCGGCGACAATTTCCTCTGGAATGATGCCAATTAATGTTGCCACTGACCTTTATTTTGCTAGTCCTATCCCTGGTGCGGCGGCAGGATTTAACTATGCAAATCTATTAGTCCAAACTCCATTAGGGATTATTTCTAATATCATTTTACTGCCCCTGTTACCGATATTTGCCAAACTTGCCGGCCCCGAAAATTGGCCAGATTTAAAATTACGCATTCGCCAAGGACTGCTACTCACTGCCTTCACCATGCTACCGCTAGGGGCGCTGATGGTGGCATTATCTGTACCTATTGTTCAGGTAGTATATGAACGCGGTGCTTTCAAACCAGAAGCCACAAAGTTAGTTTCATCCTTACTTGTAGCTTATGGAATTGGGATGTTTGTCTATTTGGGACGTGATGTTTTGGTGCGGGTGTTCTACGCTTTAGGCGATGGACAGACACCTTTTCGCATCAGTATTTTTAACATCTTCCTCAATATCTTATTAGATTGGTTTTTCGTTAAACCCTTTGGCGCTCCCGGTTTGGTGTTAGCAACAGTGGGTGTAAATTGTAGCTCAATGTTGATGCTGTTGTGGTTGCTCGATCGCAAACTCAATGGTTTACCTTGGCGTGAGTGGGGTTTGCCGATTTTGGGTTTGGCTGCTGGTAGCGTGGTAGCTGGGGTAGCAAGCTATGGGACTTTAGTTGGTTCTCAGCAATTGCTGGGTAAAACGGGTTTACTGATTTTGGTGTTGCAATTATGTATATCTGGCTTCGTGGGAATTGCGGTGTTTGCTGCGATCGCTTCCTGGATGAGAATACCAGAGGTGAATATTTTTATATCTCGTCTGCGTCAACGCTTTCTAAAGAAATAACTGTCATTTGAATTTTTCAGTTGATATAACCAAGTGGGTGAGAAAGAATTCAGCCACTTGGGTGAACCAGGTGTGCGAGGTTACATTTTGTAAAAAAAGAGATTCTA
>NZ_JAYGHE010000100.1:0-23606 GCF_034931145.1 Nostoc sp. UHCC 0252
AGAAGGTGAGAGGGTTGCCGTTGGCGAAGCAGCAAAATCTGGGTATCCGTAAGAAGTACGCATCTGCTTTCGTTCTCCTGAACGATGTCTTGAGGGATAGGCACATTCTTAAATAAGTCAACCCCAAAATCCACGTACCCTGGTACGGAAAAAAACAGAACTGTAGTACTGTATAAACATTTCTAACAGCAATAATCTACGTAGATAAAAATCTCTTTCTTGTATTATCAGTCTTTGTGCTTGATATACCCACATCCTTAATCATTGATTAGTATAAATATTTGTGCAAACTCTTCAGTAAGTGTCAAATAGGGGGATTGACTATTGACTATTTTTATGGTGTAAAACATCTAGATTAGCTTTAACAAAGTTTGGGGATTTAAGTTAAGAGCCTAATTAAAATCCCCGTTACAAAACGTAATTGCGAATTGCGAATGGGCGAAAAAGCGAATTGATTTAAGTATCCCTGCTCTCCATAAATTAAACTTTCCCTTCAATACCTCACCATGTTTTGCATCATAACTAAAAACTGTTAAAACTTGATTGCATGTATAGGACAAATATGTATAATACTTGCAGCTTGTACTTCAGCATTTGTTAGAAGTAGATATTTGGTCAAGCAAGGAAATTGGGAATTAATTTTCAGTCAGGAGTCAGAATTCAGGAGTCAGGAGCCAGAATGTTGCAGAAGAGTGAATTCTTTTCAATCAATAGAAGAGTTATACGCTCATTGCTTTTAAATTCTGGCTTCTGACTTCTGGGTGCTGAATTCTTACAATTTTCATCATCATTTGTTGGAGTATTTATGAGTAAAAGAAAAATATTTGCAGCACTTGTTTCAATAGGTGTAGGACTATGCTTAGGAGCTTGCCAGTCTAATGCGGACAAGGTTGCTCAGGCAGAGAATGAGTTAAAACAGGCTTATGCGGCGGCAAGTGATGAGCAAAGCCCAAAACAGAAGCAGGTGCAAGAATATGTAAACAGCACCCCTGATTTGCACAGAGTCAGTTGGAAAGTCTGTGGTGATGGGAAACTTAGCGTCACAATGAATGAGGATCTCAATAAAGGTTGCAATGAAACCAAGAACGAACCAGCTAAGGGATTTTTTCAACCTGCTTATGTCTGGGGGCCAGTTAAAGAGGTGAAGTTTGTAAATAAGCCCGATCTTTCACCAAGTCTTCAAATCACAGGATTGTTTGTAAAATCCAGAGGTTGCGTAAGCTTAGGTCAACCAGGAGAGGAAAATTTTTATAGAGTTTCTGAGTTTACGTTAAAAAAAGCGAATGCCAATCTACCAAAAGATTCAAAAACTGAGGTAATTAACAAACAAGAAAAACAAAAAATACTAAGTGCAGTAATAGGAAATGCTGAGTCAGAGTTAACCTCTCTCAGAAATTTTGGTGTGTCATCCAATGGACTATTACCTACGGGGTCAACTTGTCCAACACTAGACAAGTGGAAAAAAGGATTCTAGTAGTCTGCCAAGGAAACAATGCAAAGGTGGTTAGCAGAGGGGCAGAGGGGCAGAGGGGAAAGAACTTGGTATTTGCCTCTCCTCTGCTCCCCTGCTCCTCTGCCGACCTCCACCCAACAATTTTGGGTTGGCGAACTACTAGTAGTTCGCTTTCGTGACGAAAGCTATTTTTCGGGTACTGGGGAAAGGGTTTAAATCCCTTTTCCCTAGCCGGCAGACTATTAGTGCTTCGCCACACAAACTTTGCGTGGTGGCAAGCTCTTGGGCAGAGGTGCGGAGGGGCAAGGGGGAAAGAACTTGTACAAATCTCTCCTCTGCTCCCCTGCTCCCCTGCTCCCCTGCTCCCCTGCTCCCCTGCCAACCTCCACCTAGCAATTTTGGGTTGGCGAACTACTAGACATACTTTGGCTTAGTTTTGATAGTCAAAACATCCATTCGCATAGTCAACTTCAGGCAATCTCCCAGCCCTGTACCCTGTGATCTGATCTCGATCTGTTTCAAAAACTATGCGAAATTTCTTCTTGGGAGGTGTGTAGATTAAGGTATTGTCTTTAGTGACAAGATTTTTACCATAGATTGCTTTGACCTGATCAATACTCTGCCCGACTTGAGCGCCATTGACGGTAGCTAAGGTATAGTTGCGGTTAACTTCAACAGTAGCAATCGCATCTTTGATTACCATGAAGCGGACGCGCTCCAGTTGGGCGTTGACTTGTGGCTCGGCATAGTAGCAGCCTTTATTAATCAGTCCACTACTGGTTATAGGTAGAAGTTGAAGGTGAGAGACTTCCTCTGCACGTTGAACAGTCATAGCAATTTTGATTTCACCTATACTGTCAAAATTAATTAATGATTTGCTAGTGACCTTTTGTGCTGGGTGAATATATATAACGTATAAAACAAAGATAATCCACGAAAAAAATAAAGTAACAATTAATCTAGAGATATCTCTGACATAAGAAATAATATATTCAACTGGGTTGCTTAGAAATTTATCAAACTCATCAAGAATTGACCGCATATTTATATCTTAGCTTTTGAATAATTAGCACACCCAAAAGGATAATTAACTTCTGGTAGCCTCCCTGCTTTATAGCGAGTAATGTATTCATACTCACCACTTTCAAAAATCATGCGATAGTCTTTAGCTTTTGGGGGAATGTAGATGAAGTAGCGTTGCTTGCTCTTTTTGTTCCCAATCAGTTGAAAGTTCTTGATTCCATAAGAAGCAAGATTGTATTGTGAATCCCCTACATTGATCCCCTTAGTAGTTTTCACATTTGAGCCATTTATTTCAAAAGTAACAATTTTTCCGTCTACAACCATAAATCTAACACGGTGGAATTGAAAGCCAGATTTTGGTTTCACGTAAAAACAGCCGTCTTTCTGATTGCGCTTGCCGTTAAGTTGCACTATTCCTATATGTGTAACTTTTTGAGCTTGAGCAATTGTCATACCGATTTTGATTTTGCCGAAGCTGTCGTAATCTACAGTATCAGTCGAGACACCAGATGGGACAAGTAAGCCAAAAATCAAGGCTACAATCAGAAAATAACTGATAATCCACTTGAGCATTTGAAAGAATTTTGCTATGTATAATTGTCGAGTATCATTATTGATTTGCTTGCTTGATTTCACAATATGTAAAAATTCAGCACTCAGGAGCCAGGAGCCAGAATTTATGAGGAATCTAGAATGATTGGTATATTTATTGAGCGAATGTTCTCCTGATTTTTTAACTATTCAGTCCTTCTGAATTCAGTCCTTCTGAATTCTTACCACAATATTCCTCTAGACGCAGGGATGTGCCATCGCCACAAAGGTCTGCTCCTCTGCCCCTTGTCCCAAGATCCCCTCTGCTTCTCTGCTGACCACCCACCTTTGCATTGTTGTATTGGTACACCACTAAAAATGACTTGAAATATACCTCAAGAAAGATATCATAATTAATTGAAAACAAAGTAGGCTGCTAGTATCAAATAAATAACAGCGTTGTTGATGTCAGCAAAAGCCGCCGATTCTGCCCAATACAACCTATGACGCTATTCTAAATATTCAAGTTGAAGACACTTATTTCACGAAAACTCGTAAACAGGGGTATCTTGCAGCGCGGTGACAAAATGACACTCTTTAAATTAGTGCTTGAATTGATAGCAGACTTATTCCTTCGCGATCGCCAGTGGTTTCGGCGTATCAGTGGCGGTACTTGGCACTATGTTGTGGTCGATTTATCTAAATATTCTGACTACTGGCACAACCAAGATATTCTAGATTCCTTATACTACTGGCATAACCAAGATATTCTAGATCCTTCAGAGATTGAATTGCAAAGAGAGGATTGGGGAGAAAAACGGTTCGAGTCTGTGGCTAAGATTGAAACACGAGATGCTCAAAATATTCAAGATATTCAAAGGAGCAATCCTTTAGATGTTAGCAAAACAGGTTAGTGTCGGAGGCTTAATTTTCTCTGAGGGGAGATACCACTTAGTTAAGATTGTGTCTTTGGGGCTACTTCCTGAACTGCTGTTGTTATTATTACCAACAACCAATTTTAAAGTTTAGGCGTTAGTCTAAATTATTACCACCTATTGCATCAGCCTTATCTTGGGAATCGCCTAAGTAGAGATCGATAAATTCGAGCAGCGTGGCTGTTGCGGTCGTCCCTTTTGAGTTGCAACAGGCGATAAACTGCTCCCACTTCCTTTGGTCACAGTTGAAAGATGCTAATTTTTTTTTACGCCCTGTATTGCTCATGTTCACGTATCATCTAGGTAAACTTGGACTGTCCACGCTTATTAAATCGTGTAATTCATCATGATGAATTACCTTGATGCTATCATCGCCAAATGCCTCAGCGTATTCTTCAAGCGATGGCTTTTGTAAAGAGATGCTACTGCCAACGGCTACCATTGGCGATCAAAAATTATCTCAGGCTTAAACACTTGCAGGATTGCTTTATCTAATTTTTGCTCATCGAAACAGTGCTGAGTACCTAGTTAGATTGCTGAGTAAGAAAGCTATAATTGCATCCAGTACAGTAAGTCTGTACCCCTACGGGGATCTTGCTACGCATAGCGTCTCTAAAAGTTGCCCCTGCTTTTAAGCCCTGGTGTCCGAAAAGTTTGAGTTTTTGGCACGCAAGTTTTACCCGTTTCTTGAAGAATTTTTTATAGAGGAATCAAGCCACTCTCAAAAAATAAACTAAAAATGACTCTATAGTTTTATGGCGTGATAGCGATTAAATAGCGGGCTATTCGGATAAGGCTTCATTTGGCACTGAAGCAGGGGGAAATTTTGTACAAGTTTCTTAAAATAAGCACCTTTGGCCGTTTTCTTTAACCCAAACCTACACCTGTAATATTTGTGTAGTTAACTGTTAGGAGTATGCTCTTTAACCTGTTATATTACTTATTAACTATAAAGTCATTTTCAGTTTATTTTTTCACCGATTTTTAGGGGGAACCACAAAAAAGATACCAGCCTTGTTCTTAATTGCTCGTTGTGTGGCGTGGATCTGGATCGTACTACTGGTGCTTTCAGGTGAAAGCTGCGGCGATTGCACGGAGTGCAACAGCAAAGCAGATCGCAAGTGGCGTGTCGATGGCTTGTTGCAATTGCAGTACAGTTAGTTCCACACTTTTTTTTACCGAAATAAATCCTGAGACGGGAGCATCGGCGATAATGATTAACTATCGCGGAGTGTGCATCTAAGGTGAAAATTGACCGTCACGGGAAGGCAAAAGTCCTAACGCCGGAAGAAATCGGGCGTTTGTTTACTTCGGGGTTAACCACAGTCCGGGATAGAACACTTGGTGCAGTGATGCTGTACACTGCCTGTCGTGTCTCCGAATGCGTCACCCTCAAAATTCAGGATGTTTATGACAGCAGAAGCAAAGTCAGACCAGAGCTGAATATTCGCAAAGGCAGCACGAAGGGAAAGCTGTCCACTCGTACAATTCCTGTGCTGGATGAACTGCGGCATCACCTGGAATTGTATAAACCCAAAGTTTCTCGTGATAGTTATCTCTTTCCTGGACGCTGGGGCCGTGGTCATTTGCATGAGGATTATGCGGCACTGATTTTTCGGAGAGGGTGCAAACTAGTAGACATTGAAGGCGCAAGTACTCACAGCTGCCGGAGAACTGCACTGACGCTGATGAGCAATGCGCGAATTCCACTGAGAGTAATTCAGCAAATCAGCGGACATCGAAGCTTGGAGCAACTGCAAGAGTATCTTGACGTGGAAGCGTCGCAAGTTCGGGGTGCGATCGCGGCATTGTCAATGCTGACACCGCCATCAGTTAGCAGCAAGAAAAATGACTTGGTAGATGAGAATCATACAGAGTTATTCACAGAGTTCTAGATCGGAAAATGTACCAAAGACGATCTAGACAGGAGTTATGCCAGATAAAGGCTATAAGGATTTTCCAAAAAAATCATTGACAATTCCATCGGCAACGCCTCAAGCAATAGCCACTGAGAAAATGATGCACAGATTGCTCTTTATTTACGTAACTCAGTCGCGGCGTAGGCTTTATCCCTCCATCGGCAACACCTCTTCATTCAGCAAGGCATAAAATTCCGGTACTGCTGCCTCGACAAGTCGCAGTTCATTTGCCGCGATCGCTTCAAGTTCCAGCACCGTATCCCAGCGCAAATCCTCAACCCATCGCTTGAGAATGCCCTTAATCGCATCAACCCCCTGCTTGATACCAGAGCGAAGCATTTCCACGCAGTGGAGTAGCGTAATGCGATCGGTCGGAGGCGACTCAAATGCGGTAGTATCCTCCCCCTGGCAATGGGAGTTCCCTATAGCATTAGGGGGGGGTGTGGATACGGCCTGCTGATTGGGGTTTACACTATACGCAGCAGGGGTTTGAGCAGCGTAATAGGTTCGATTTTCTTTTTGATTACGCTTTTCCACGCGATGAGCAATTACCTCTTGAGCAAATTCTAATTCCTCTTTAGATAAAGAGAAAAGTTTCACCTGTTGACCCCGTTTACCTTGCTTGCGGAAAGTCAGCTTTAGCCCCAGCTGTTCTATAAGAGTGCCTAGCAACCAAATAGGTTTACAGTCACTGGGAATAGTAAACCCAAGAATTGCTTTGACGTGAGCAGCACAATGTATAGCGATCTCCGTCATCTTGAGCAAAGTGGGGTCATCGGCGGTAACTTCATCACCCTTCATTAAAGAAGTGAGAATTTGATGCAGTCCCAGGTTAAATCTAGCCAGCCACCGTGCCGAGTAATTGCCCCAGTCGATGCACAAAGGTAGATTGTCGCGCTCGGTGCGGTCTTTTTGGGTGACAATTGTTGGTGGTGTAGGATAACTTTGCCCGGTTTTGGGGTCAGTAAACGATTCTTCGGGTGGGGCTAAAATGGCCTCAAGTCCAGCGATCGCTCTAATTAAGCGACCACCTTTATCCATTTCTACGAGTGATTCGGTTACTTCGATGCCGTAAGAATCAGAAATGCGGAATTTTTCGCATTCAAAAATTTCATTAGGATCAAGGTAATCTTTGCTCTGACGGGCACGGTACTCACTCAAAGTAATATTCTTGGCCTTGGCAACAGCCGAATTGTGGGCACTATCCAAAGCTTGTGCTGCCGCTTTTAGACTTTCAAGAGATTGCTCATCATCTTCACTGCCCACACATATAAATGTATTGCCCATTTCTGTGAGGAGCGATCGCAGATCATCGCGCAGATTATTGAGAGAATAGTGGCGGTTAGCCATAATTTGGCAGTAAGCCTCAAGCGCCCAATCTTTCTCTGCGCCCCGCTTACCCGTTTCTCTGTCAATCCGCAACAGAAAAGCGGTCATTTCATTGGTTTGGAGCAAGCGCTCTTTAATTTTGGATGCGTTTGTATCCTTGTAACCAAAGGGGGGACGCGGGGCCACCCAAATATGAAACGGGACTTTCGGGCGATAGCGGTAAAGCTGTTGGGCGCATTCAGTAGCAGTTTGGGAAACGCCGTGAAAGACACCGAACACTAAATCAAAATGATACTCAGAAATATCGACACCAGTACCGAGACTGGGAGAGGTGAACAAGGCATCAAAGTTTTTGACGGCGTTGGTGATATCTTTAATGAAAGCGACGTTTTCTTCAGAGCCGGAATTATCGGAGTGGACAGACCAGATGCGCCATTTTTGTGGTGTATGGGATTGGTCAGAGTTAGGATCTTCGTACTTGATAGTAAAAGATTTTTCGAGTTTCTTGATGAAACGCTTACTGTCACTGGCTACCATAACTTTCAGACCTTGCATCAGGGCTGCCGAGATTTGGGCAACTAGGGCGCTTGAATTACTGCCTTCGTACCAATATATAGTGCGTGAGCCATTTCTCCATTCATTTTTGACGATGTAAGGAATTTCACCTACTGGTCGCATTGCCCGAAAGAAGTCCACTGTCAGGTCATCCATGTGTGCGTCGGCAAGGACAACCAGGGGCGCGTTATATACTATATATTCCAGTACCTCCAAGATTGCTGCACGATGCTGTTTACACGTATTACTGTGTAGTAGGTGGGTAAGGTATTGGCAAGCCTCATCAATAAATATGCAGCCGTAAATGAGGGCTTGCGTATTGAGTTTGTGCAAGCTGTCAATAGTAATACTAAGGGCTTGGGCTTGGGCTAAACCTGTGTAACCCAAGTCTGAATACATCGCAGTTCTTAGGCGATCGCTTAAATTCTTCAGCAGGTTGACGCGATGCCCGTTGTTGAGGAACCGAGCATCGGGGTTTTGCTCACGCCACCAGCGCATAAGTTCAGTTTTCCCTGTACCCATGTCGCTCCAGAGTACGACCAGTCCTGATTTTGGGAAATTGAAGCTAGGGGATTTCTTCGATTTGTCTGAATCAACTCCGCCAGAATCGGTAGACTCCTTCTTTCTCCAATGTCCTTTTATAGATGGCGTGAAAAGTTGTTCCTTTTCAAGCTCATAAAGCTCAGGCACTGTCAAGCATTTTTCTTCAAGTTCAGGAATGCACAAAGCCTCAGAGAGATACTTGACATTAACGGTGACATCTGGTTTGTATTTGCTAAGTCCCCATTTCTTAGCCCGATATGAGCGCTGGTAATCTTTTAGTGATTTAGCATCATCGATGATTGCGGTCAGTAGAGCATTGGCATCTTCACTGCGACCAACCACAAAATCATCAACACCTTTCTCTGGGCCTGGTAACAGCGCAACTTCACATTCACAACCTACTGCCTCAATCGCTTTGGCAGTGCGAACAGTGGCTTGAAACACCGACCACCTGGTTTTAGAAGAAGTTTCGTAGTCAAAAAGAATTATGAACTTGCGTCCCGCCTGAGCCATTGGTATTAAGTCAGGATGCAACCGTTCATCAAAATCCTGTTTGCCCACGCGCCCGTTCCAGATTCCAGGGAGTGCGATCGCTACAAACCCCAAAGAGAGCAAGCAGGCCGCTTTTTTTTCGCCCTCGCATAAGATAACTGGAATCTCTGGATGCTGCTTTACCCACTCCCAAAATATTAGTGGATTGAGTTGATCCAGCAAGCGCAGCGCCAAAAGCGAATGATAGCGCTTAATTAAATAACGCTTTGCAACTTTGTCCCAGATTGGGTTAGCGACATCAAAGTAGGTAACGCGGTTGGGGATTTTTGGGGGTGACTCGTATTTGACGGGTTTCCCTGTTTGCCAATCAAAGCGCGGGAGGTTGGGCTTAATTCTTCCCCATTCCATCGGTTGCCAGTTTTTGAATGGGTCAAGTGACTGAATCCACGTCCCACCCAACAGCAAATGCTGATACAGCTTTAAGTATCCATCTGTTACCCGACCCGCATTCTTACGTGGGATTTTATCGGATATGAACAGGAAATCATAAACTGATTCTCCCTCAATGTGGAAAAAGTTGCGCTCAATCAACGCCGGATGAATGGCGCTACCGGCTAACAACTCATGGTATTCACAAGGCGTGAGATTGTTTGGATATTCAGTTGTGGCTGTGTTCATCGATTCTCCCCTTGCAATTCCTTGGGAAGAACTGTTTCAAGCTGCAAAACTCTCGTTCTAGGTTGGATATTCCAAAAATTACCCTTCGCCGCATCAAAAAGTTGCCGTGCGAAAGTTGCACTCGACCCCATACGCCCTTTTAGAGCGCTCTTAGGGCGTTCTCTGTTTGTCATGATTTTCCCCTGATAACTCGGTTTACAAGTTCAGAGGGGGTTGCATCAATTATCAGTTATCAGTTATCTAATCTTGGACTCTACTCCCAACTGGTAAGTGGTAACTGTTATTCGCGCTGCTACTGCTTTTTACTACAAAATTCGAGACATCTTCTTAACAAAACTTAACTTTACACAAATTGAAGAATTTTGACAGCCAAAATTTGCCACCAATGGACGCTATGGTGACAACCCGTGTATAATACGGGAAGCAGCGCGGATTATACTCTCAGACAAATTTAGCAATCGCACCGAGTCGGCAAACTTTAGCGAAAACTTTTTTTGTTCCTTCGAGATCAACCCCTGCTCTTTTAAACGATGAATTTTATAAACAGATAAAGCGCCTACTCCTTAGTGGCGCTTTGTACTTTAAGCTTTTTGATAGTTTCATTTTTGACCTCCATGTTTTGTTTTAGTTAGCTCGATTTTACATAAGTTTTGGTCGTCTGAGATTGATGCTATGTTCTTTTTTGTTTTTTAGTTTTCAGTATCTCCATATTTCATAAGTGTTTTGGAGTATCTAAGGAGTTCCCATAGCCTTAGACAATGTTTAATAGGAAGAGACTTTTGCTCAGACGGCACTTAGCGCAGATTTTACCTTTGCTATTGCCTTTCTTAAATTTGTACCTGAGTCTCTGCCTAATTTAGTTATTGTACTTAAATTTCACCTGTAACTTTAAGAACAGCTTGAGAGATCGTGTTATTATCTGTGCAATGTAGCACTATAAACTTATATCCTGTAAAACGTGATGATAGCAAGTAGCTTTTTATTAAAAATTGTAAAAAACCTATATAAAAGTTTTAGGTAAAATTTGAATAGTTATTATGGTAATGCTAATAACGTACTATAGGACTCCTACTTAATTTTTGAATAAAACTCAGTATAACTTGATTCCTTCTTTCCTGTTCCCTATTCCCTATTCCCTGTTCCCTCTCTCTATGAGTGATTCAGGAATCAAATCAGATTCCTATATTATAGGTAAGTATGTCTTCAAATAAAAATTTAAGCATAGAAGCAGTACTAGAAATCTTGCAAGAGCGGGTGTTTCACCATACCGGAAGATATCTATCGCGCTCTGAAATAGTTTTAATCAAAGGATCTTGGGATGGCAAAGACTATAAGGAAATAGCAAGCGATTCGGGGTACAATATGCATTATTTGCAGACTGGAGTAGGTACTGCGTTGTGGGCAATGCTTACAGAAGTTGTTGGAGAGGGAGTACAAGTAAAAAAACTAACTTTAAGAAATATTTTGCTTAAATTAGCAAAAAAAGAATATTTTAAAAAGCTAGAAACGTCATACAAAAATGTTGACCGATTAATAGGTGCAACTAGAGCGTATGGAGATTTTCCAAAAATAACATCTTTTTATGGACGACAAGATGAAATAAGGATTTTAAAAAATGAAATTGTTTTGTTCAACAAAAGGTGTGTAGCACTGATTGGAATTGCTGGGATTGGGAAAAGTATATTAGCGTCGAAATTAATTGAAGAAATAGTATTAGAAGACGCAAGCAATTACGAATATGTAGTTTGGAAAACAATAAATCGCTCTTCAAGGATTGATAATTTACTTACCGATTTAATTAATATTTTTAAGATAGAAGAAGCGAAGCATATAACTCTTGATACTAAATTATATTTATTATTAAAGCATTTGCAATCATATCGTTGTCTATTAGTTCTGGATGGTTTTGAAGCCATAGCTCAAGTAGATATTTTTGAAAAAAAGTTAGAATACGAAGATTTTTTTGCTGGGATTACACAAGAAAAACATCAGAGTTGTGTAATTGTAACAAGTCAAGTACCTTTAAGAGAAGTTGCTTATGTAAATGTAAACTTATCTATTGCATCTTTTCAAATAGAAGGTTTAAAAGAAGATGCAGCAATGCAGCTAATACGTGAAAAAGGCATAACAGGAGGAAAATGTAAAGAACTGATTGAAACATATCGTGGTAATCCGTCAGAATTAGAGGCTATTTGCGATCGAATAAATCACATCTTTGGAGGGAGTATAGAAAAGTTTTTTGATTATAAAACTACTGTAATTGGCCCGCGAATTGAAGCGATGTTAAATCTACAGTTTGGGCAAAATGGGCTTTTAACTGACCTCCAAAAGCAAATAATGATTTACTTAGCCGAGGAGATAACAAAAAATTCTGCTTTAGTCCCCTTTTCAAAGCTTATTAATGATTTAAAAGAGCGATTAAAATTAGAAGTAATGTCAATCTCAAAAGTAATATCAGCTTTGGAAGTCTTAGAGCAGCGCTCCTTAGTTGAAGCCAGGAAAAAATCAAGTAAGCATGAACTCAGTTATGGTATGGAACCAGTTGTTAAAAAATATATTTTAGTAGATCCCCACGGTTTAATATATAAATCATTAAGCAAGAAAGAGTTAATCAGTTCTGTACAGGAGTAAAACTCTCCGTGAGCTACTGTATAAATCCCTTGTGTAGTAAGCGGCACAATCCTGAAGACACCGAAAATTGTTTAGCTTGTGGCAATCCTTTGCTAATAAATGGGCGCATTCTATTACTGCGCCCATTGCGTTCTTTGGATAAAGATATGTCTGCTTATACAGATGTTTTTGAGGTTGAAGATATTGAACCGTCATGGGGAAAATCTAGAATTAGAGTAATGAAAGTACTAAGATGGAGTGATCCTAAATTAGTTCGTCTGGTTCAAAGAGAATCACTTATATTGCAGACGTTATATCATCCAGGAATTCCTAAGTCTGGTGTGGACGACTATTTCACTTTTACACTGAAGGACAAGCGTTTAGTATTGCATTGCTTAGTAATGGAGAAAGTTGAAGGCATTGATTTAAGACAGTGGTTAAAATCTCATGGACGAATTACTCAAAAACTAGCAGTGGATTGGTTATCACAACTAGTTGATATTTTGGAATCTGTACATCGCTCTGGCTTTTTTCATAGAGATATTAAGCCAGAAAATATTATCTATCAACCTGATGGTCAACTGGCACTTGTTGATTTTGGAGCAGCTAGACAGATTACCACAACGTATTTAGCAAAAGTTGGTGCTAGCGGAGTGAATAAAAGAACACGCTTCAGTAGTGGGTATGAAGTAACAGTTGTTAGAACGATTCGATTTTCCCCACTGGAACAACTTAATGGTCAAGCTTTGCCTCAATCAGACTTTTATGCTTTGGGACGGACTTTTGTCGATTTGATAACGGGAATATCATTATTGGAATTACCAGTAGAGCAAAATACAGGAAGACTAATTTGGAGAGATAAAGCATTACAGATTGACGAACCTTTCGCTGATTTGCTTGATGAAATGATGGCTCCTTTTCCAGGGCAGCGTCCACAGACAACTCAAGTAATCTTGCAGCGCTTGCAGCGTCTCCCATTCCAATTAAATCTTAACCGAGCAATTAATTCTAATCTATTTAAATATTTTTTAATAGTATTAACTACATTAGCACTTTTTGGAAGTTGTAAAATTCTTAACCTAGCTTTATCAAGTTATTTCTCTAATAGGGCTGTTCGTCAGGATGAATATAACATGGCTACTAAATATTATAAACTAGCTTTGAAGTTTAATTCAAAAGACGTAAAGGCTTATGCAAACTTGGCATTAGCTTGTCAGCAAATTCGTGATATAAAGTGTATGAATAATAATTATAATAAAGTTTTCCAAATTAATCCGAATGATTGGGTAGCTTTCTATAATTTAGGAAATTTTTACGATGAACAAGGTCAATATGACTTAGCAGAGCATAATTACAAATTAGCTATTAAGAACAGTAACAATCAAGCGATGAATGCTGTCAATAATTTATCACGGTTAAAGAATATACAACAAAATTACTCTGAGGCATCTACATTAGCATTTGAAGGGTTGAGACACACTTCAGATATGGAATGGCAAGCAGCCTTATATAAAAATTTAGGCTGGGCGAGATTCAAGCAACAACGTTATGAAGAGGCTAAAAACTATTTACGAAAGTCGGTGGAACTGGATTCTCAAAGAGTGGATGCCTACTGCTTGCTAGCGCAGACACAGGAAGCAATAGGTGAGTTGGATGAGGCTAGAACATATTGGGAAGTGTGTTTGTTAGTCAGTAATACCAATTCATCTCTACCAGAGGTACAACAATGGAGAGAGAAAGTTCTACAGCGTCTTTTTAAAGAAAATTGATCAAAATATCTTACTTCCGGTAAGCTATCAATAGATAGTAAATAACGAAATAATTGCAATGTTAATTGCACCAGAATCAACAGTCAAAAGAGTAAAAAAAGCTTTCTACTACCAATTTGTAGCAATTGCATCAATATTATTGTTTTCAAGCTTCAGCAGCATAAGGGGACAAGCTAAATCTGTAGCAAAAAGTAATTCACAAGAGCAAACTTGTAAGGTTGTGGCTAAAGTTCTCAGTGGCGATATCAACTGGGCACCCGGAAGTAAGCTTTGCCAGGAGGATAAGGTTCATCCAGTTAATGGGCATAAGGTTGAGGTTTTGTGCTATTTAAGTGCAAAAATATTGCAACTCACTAGTAGTACTATGGGTGAGCATTGTTCGCCACGTTACCAACGGCAAAATCAAAATTGCACTTTGAGAGATGGGCGCACTTGTATCAAGCCCAAAGGCCCAGGGGAAGATGAAAATGCACCTACATTAATCACTCCCTACGGTTTAGTAATTTTAAATATGAGTCCGACACTATCGTGGTCTACCACTCCTTTAGCTACTAGTTATATTGTGCAGGTTGAAGGCAAAGGAGTTAGCTGGTCTGTTGTAGCGAAAACAACTCAATTACTATACCCTAAAGAGCAACCAGCTATGCAGCCAGGCAATGTTTATAACGTAAATATCATTGCAAATCAAGCAGATGAGCCTATTGCTGCTAGTGCCTCTGTTGTGTTGATAGCCTCCACTGATAAGATGCAGCAGATAGCAAATACTATAAATCGTCTTCAAAGTTTCGATCAATCTCAAGATGAGTTAACTATCGATATAGATAGAGTGTATGAGGCTCAAAACTTAGTAAATGAATCAATTAATCTGTTAAAGGCAAGAACTGAAGGAGGCACTAAAAATCCAACTATTTACCGATTATTGGGCGATCGCTACTTAGAAGCATATTTGGCATCTGCCGCTATATCTGCGTATTCAACTGCAACTAAATTAGCTCAAAAAGAGAATAATGCGGAAGAATTAGCCAAAGCAGAAGCAGGAGCGAAAATTGCAGAGCAAAGTCAGAAAAGAGGAGAAGGGGTAAGAGGTAGTTAGACTTCAAAAGTAGAAGTCGTTAAAAAACACAATCATAAGCTGTCAAAATACAACTTATGATTGATACTACAAGCTCTTTTGGATTAACCAACAAGAATAAAGCCTGACCAGTAATAGGGGTGAGAGTATGTTTTATTGTTCAGTAAACTTAATTTTGCAAGTCTTAATGCCTCTGCTTTAGAAAGACCATTTTTCAATCCTTTGTAAAACTCACCCATAAGTAAAGCGGTAGAATCAGCATCAACTAGCCACAAACTAGCTAATGTAGTAAGCGCTCCGGCTTGTGTAGCTATCCCAGCAATGCCTAACGCTGAACGTTTATCACCCTTTGCTGTTTGACAAGCACTCAAAATAAGTAGATTAATTGCCTCAGTTCCATTTTTGAGTAAAAATCTTAAGTCTTTGACGTTGAGGGGTTTGTCCCAAGCCAAAATAAAAGTCTGTTCCGGATCGGAGCTAAATTGAGCATGAGTACTTAAATGAACTATAGAAAAATAATCATTTTCAATTTTTTTCTGAAAGCTACGACTATTAAACTCGGTATTAACTAAAGTTGAAACAGGACTAACATTTTTTTTAATACTTTCAACTTCTGCTCTGACTTCAGGTAAAGCTGGTAAATTTTTAGGAACTGAGGGGTTATTAAAACTAGGACTGATTTCAGAAATACCGCCAAATAAAGCATCAAAATTATTTAATTTTCTAGATTGATTGTAAAACTGCTGGGAACTTGAGGCTATGACAATACTGTAAGAGGATGCTAAATAATTTTTTCCATCATGTAATATGTCAATAGGGATATTTTGGAAAAAACTATCTAGAACAAATCCTAAAGTTCCTGAATTGGGAAGATATTGTTTGATAGGTGCAAATAAAAGATTGTAAATAGTTTGAGAGTAAATAATATAATCTGACTCATTAGCTAGAATAAACTGTTTTTTCGTAACGAGTTTAAGCAAATTATCAATTGGGGTAACTAACTGGTTAAAATCTACTGTATTCCGGTAAAATTTATTGGGTGTTTTAACAACTACCTCTACTTGCTGCCCTAACTTAATTAAATACACGATTGGAGGTAAATCTTTTGAATCTTGATTATTGGATGGAGAAGGTATATTTAATTTACCGCATTGTAAAAAGTTTTCTATCTCAGCTATTTTTAGTTTTTCTTGAATCTCAACTGCCCGTTGTGCAGTTGCCTCACCTTGAGAAAATAGTAACTCCATATATTCATGGTAAACAGGTTCAACTTTTTCTTTAAAATCGAACTGAAGCTCCGGGTTAATTCCTATAAGATTTCCTCGAACTTGGTCTAGACTGTTTATAGCAGATGCATACGCTTGATTGGCTTTTTCAAAATTGTTTAAGAGCCTATATAAGCGACCTAATTGCCATTGCCATTCGTAAGCAATATCCCAAGCTTGCACTGACTGAGCTAGTGCCATAGCCTTCTCAAAGTATTGTACTGCTTTAAGCGTTTTACCTGAATAATTATAAATTATGGCAACAGTTCCTAATGCGTAAGATTCGGCTCGGTTATTACCCAGATTTTGAGATAAAGTTAGTGCTTTATTAGCTAAAAATAATGAAGTTACTAATGGGTTTTCCTTATTAGAAAAAACAATTTGTTTTAACCTGACGTTTTGATCAATTTCAATTAAACTCTGAGCGAGATTAAGTTGAGCATAAACAGATTCGATTGCAGGTAATGATTCAAATATTGTTGAGGATTTTAATAAATTATTGACTAATGTTTTGATTTGTTCTTTTTGAATAGAACCATCTAAATCTGTTGCATCCCTCCATTTTTCTGTATCTAAAATTAAATCTAGCTGATTGATTTGTGCTTGTAGAGTAAGTCCATTTAGTTTTCTAGCTACTAACTCTTGATAAAAATGTAAAGCATTTTTGATTTTTAATTTAGCTATTTTAAGTGTTTTTTGTTTAGTAAGTACTTCATCAGTTAGTTCGTACTTCCCTTTGGCTTGAATGAAAAGGGCACGTTCTGTATTCCCTAAACTCAATAATATTTGATTCTTAATATCTGATTCTTTTGAGTCTAGAGTTTTAGCCATTGACATAGCCTTGAATAATACAATTAAAGATGCTTCTGGATTACCAATCAGCCGTAAGACATCACCAAGATTGCGGAGTCCAATTACTCGAACACTTTCAAGCGTTTGTTTTTCCAAGGCGTGAGATAATTGTTCTTGATAGGTTTTTTGAGAAATGTCCTTTAATTCAATCGGGCTAGAGCAAGCCGAATTTTCTAGCTCTAAAGTTAAAGCTTGGCTTAGTGTTTGACAAGCAGTCAGATATAAGCCACTAGCCTGAAGCGCCAAGCTCTGATTGATTAAACTGCCAACTATACCATTAGAATATTTTAATTTGCGGTAAATATCGTAAGCTGATTTCCATGTTTGCAGTGCGGCTTGGGGTTGTCCTTGGTCTAACTCTTGAAATCCTTGATCATTCAGAATCTGTGCTTGGGATAATTCAGAATTTGGAAAAGATTGAGCTTTCGCTTGTACGTGCCAGCAAATTATCAGCAGCATTAAGGATAGCCCTAGAATTACCGATTTCAAAACAGGCGATAATTGATTGAAAAATAAATTCCGTTTTCTTGCCATGTTCTTAAATTTGAATTTGTATTAACTTCAATCAAAGGAATTCCCCAATCAAGATTTGCACTCAAGCGCTCGGCAAATTGATACCGTATCCCCAGCCCTATAGATGCTAAAGTGCCTGTTGATATTGCTATTCCATTATCTCGATCGGCATTTTTATTCCAGGAGGTTCCCATATCAAAAAAAGGAATCACATCTAATTGTTCAGTATCTGTTCTCCAAATGGGAATAAGGACTTGGGCTGAAAGTAAAAATGCGTTGTCAGTCAAAAACGTATCCTGTCGATAACCTCGCACTGAAATTGCACCGCCCAAACCAAATTGTTCTAATGTCACAAGAGGTCGATCTGCAAGCTGAATATCTGTTCTAACTAACAAAGATGTACCATTTCTTGCTAAACGCCGTAACCATGCAACTTGTCCGCGCCAAGAAAGAAAGCGACTATCAGGGGCAGATTTATTAATGGTGGCATCAATTGCACCAACCCCTAAACTGAGTTGAGATCGTGCTACTAATGCTCCTTGTCTATGCCTCTGTGTCCATTCTTGAAAAAATCTAATGGCTGAAATTCGTGTTCGCCCCATAGAATCTGCTCCAACACTCAATGGGAAAGGGCTGTTGAGTAAAGAGGATTCGCTCTCTAAGCGGGAAGCTGTCAATCCTAAAGCAAACTCTTGAGTTGAATTAGAATTGACTTGTTGTAGTATTGGCTGGCGAAAAGTTACTTCGTAAGCACGAGCATTAGAAAGAATATCTAGTTTGCTAAATGGACGTTCAACAACATTGGCTGAAGAATTTGCATAGAAAAATTGCACAGTCCCATTTTGGGGATTAATGGGTATGGAGTAACTAGTTGTCAGAGTATTACTGCCATCAGTATTTCTGTATCCTAGACTCAGGCGATCTCCCAGACCAAGTAGATTAGCATCACTTAGCTCGACTCGTCGCTGAAAAGTGCCAATGGCAGGTGAGCGAGAGTTGTCTAAGACAGCCTCAATTTTAAGAGGTTGACGTGGCTTGACAGTGACATTTAAAATAGAGGTATTTAATTGAGAACCTTTATCTACAACTGCGGAAATCTTTGCAATCAAAGGATCTGTTTGCAGTAGCTGTAACCCTATCAACAAATTTTTGCTATTAAATACTTTAGTTGTATTTGTTCGTAAGCGCTCACGAATATAGTTTTTTAATCGTGCGCTACCTACAATATTTATTTCCTCCAACTTGCCTTCAACAATTTGAATAGTAACTACTCCCTTGCTAATTAGAATCGCTTGATTTTCAATTACTGGAAAGAAAGCCCCAGAAGTTACATATCCTTGTTGAATATATAAATTTGTAACTGCTGTACGAGCCTCAAGTAACTCTGAAAACGTAATTTCTCTATTTATGTAAGAAGCAACTACTGATTCTAGTTTTTGAGTTGATAAGACAGTGTTGCCTTTGAATATGAATTTTTCAACTTTAATTTTTTCTTGGTTTCCTTTGGGAATCTCAGGCGTAGGTATTAAAGAAGGAGATTGTAATTCTTGTTGTGGTTCTTCCAGTAGAGAAGGAATTTGCGGGTTTTGAGGAATTATTGGTATTTGCTGTGTAAAGAATCTTGGAGCTGGTATCTGTGCTAAAACTGGTTCATTTATCAAGATTGAAACTGCTATAAAAAAAGTTCCTCCGAATACATTTAGGTAAGAAATTTTAGACATAACCAACTTTTTTTGCTGTAAAAGCGACTTTTGTGGAATTTTATATTTTTATAAAAAAGAGCTAAATTTGTGATTTTTATTATCTAGGATATTTCAATAAGCAGAAACTTTGTTTCAATGCTATCTGTATTGTATTACCAAGATTTCTGAGAACTATGGCAAGGCGGATCTGATAAAGAACCATAAGAAACCACATCTTCTGGCGTAGTTGTAAAACTTACCGTACCATCTCCATTGTCTTTCCATCCTTGTGCTTCCACATATTTTTGAGTTGCTTGGGTTTGTATTAGCTGTTGTGATTGTTTGGCGAAAATGGGTTGTTGCTCCTCATTTCTCCAGCCATAATTGCTGTTAAGGGGATCTCTAGGGTTTGGTGGAATACCCCCAGATCCTCTGTTCACAAACTTGTTAGATTCTTGACTCGATTGTGTAGAGCAGACCTGAGCAACTGGAGAGATATTAATTGCTGGTAGAACTATCGCTGCTTTAGTGAAATCCAATTCTAAGGTATTGATTTGAACTATACCGTCAATTCCTTTGTCTGAGCTAGCTGTAATTTTGCTATCAAAAGTAGGAAAAAACCCTTGTGTATTGATTGTGATATTACCACCCCTTCCTTCAAAGGCATTAGTAGTGATACTACTCTTTTCTAAAAGAGCTAGTGTTTCTGCATTGAAAGTAATGTTACCACCGTTGCCCTTGGTTCCTTGCTGACCAGCAGTTGCAGAGATAATACCATTGCGTAAGAGAACATTATTTACATTGAAAATAATGTCACCACCCTCACCAATAGCAGTCGTTGCACTAACACCTCCATTATTTATAATGTTGATGTCTTTGGCTTTAATTTCAAGGGTTCCTGCGTTACCTGATCCCTCATTTTTAACACTAATTAGAGCATTATTAGCAATAGTTAGCTGTCTACTATTAATATTTATTTTACCTGCATCTCCAGTGGGAGTTGCAGGTACTCTATTAAATCTAATTCTTAAGCTATTATCCAAAATATCTGCTGATGAATTTATAAAACTAGGAAGTTTTGAATTTGAGTCTCTTCCCGAAACTTCTATGGAGTCAGAAGCGTTAATAGTGAGATTTCCAGCGCTTCCAAACGAGAGTGTGCTTGTAGATATACCTCCGCCATTTCTAACCAGTAGTTTTGAGGTATTAATTTCTAAGCTACCAGCGTTACCGCTTCCAAAAGTAGCTGCATTGATTGTACTAGGGCCGATTGTAGGCGATCTACCTGTAATGTCTATAGTGTTATTTGCATTTATTAAAACATCGCCTCCCTTACCATAATTAAAAGTTGAAGATCCTAAACTGCCTCCATCCTCAAGTTTAATGTTTTCTGTCATTAGGCTTAAATTACCAGCACTACCAAACGAACTAGAAGCTGTAGTTATATTTCCTCCATCTTCTAATGTTAAATTTTTGATTATACCAGTGATGTTTCCACCATCTCCATAATTGACATAACTGAAAGTATTTATAGCACTTAAACCAAATTGATTAACATTAGATGGAATAGAGCCACTTATTTTTAAATAATCATTAGCATTGATTTTGATATTACCACCCGGAGCATTATTAAAAGTAGTAGTAGCTATTTGCGCTCCTCTAATATTTATTCTATCTGAATTAAGTTCAATATTTTCTCCAGGCGTATTTCCAAAATTGGTAGTATAAATACCACTAATACCAAATTCTGATGCATCTTTCACCTCTAAATTTTCAGAGTTAATGCTAATCTCCCCATTTTCTTTAAAGCCCTGATTTTGGCTATAGATTAAGGAGCCATTTAGTACTTTTACATTGTTTCCCTGAATATTAATAGTATTGCCTTGACCTTGTATGCTATTAACATAAGTTAAAGCAGTTTTTAAAAAGGTTATATCTTTAAAACTTAAAACATTTTCATAGTTGAAAAATAAACTATTATTTTCTGGCTTAATTTTTACTTCCCCTTGCTCTATACTTACTAACTCAATTCTTCCATTTTTTGCACTAATAACCCCTCCATCTAACAATATATCTCCTCCTATCAAAGCTAAAGTATTTCCAGGTTTGACTTGTAAACCAGTAGAAATTGTACTTGCATCAATAGGGGATCTCAAAATAGAGTCCTGAATAGGAAAACCATTCCCTTGAACATTAATTGCTCCAGGACTTCCAGAAAATTGTAATCCTACAGGTACATTTAATGTAAGCAAAGAAGGATATTGAGGTTTTATGGCACTAAATTCCATGCCATCAATAAACTTAATACTACTTGCTGTGGTTGCTAAAAAAGAACCACCAACGTCTAATCGAGCATTTGCTCCAAAAATAATTCCATTTGGATTAATTAAAAATAAGTTAGCTGTTCCATTGGATCTTATCAGCCCATCAATATTAGAAATTAATCCACCAGTTACTCTGCTAATAATGTTATTAATGTTTAAGGCGTTATTAAATACAGCTATAGTTTCGCTAGGAATAGAAAAGTATTGAAAACTATGAAAAAGATTGTTCCCTACTTGAGTACCTCCTTCAATAATTCTATTTCTTCCTTCTATTTTTATAGAAGTATTATTAGATAAAGTATTATCTGGAGTAATCTGAGCTTCAGATGGAAAGATGCTTGAGCAGGAAATAAAAACTGTAACTAAAAATGTCTTAATGATAGCTTTCATAGAGTTTTAGTCTTTTTAAATAAAGACGTAAGTTTTAATTTATAGATTAAAGCAACTTTTAGAGATGTTTTCCAACACATCTCTAAAAGCATCCCTAATAAACTTTGAATAACTTTTATTTACAGACTCAATCAGCTGCTTAGGCCACAGCTATTTTAAGATGCTATGCTGCTTCTATCTTGTCAGTGTCTTGAAGAACATAATCAATTACTTTAAATATTGCCTGAACTTTACGGGTGCGCCATTCGTCAACTAAGTTTTCCACTTGCTTCGCAGGCATTCGCCGCATCATTGCTTCATAAAGGTAGGCAGCATGTCCTGTTTCATCTTTAGCAATGCTTAACATCCCTAGTTTTAAGTTACGATTGTAACGTTCATCATCAGGTAATACATTTGCCATTCGCATATAGTCTTTACCAGCATCCAACTCCATAATATAGGTACTTGCCATAAAAACATCCCAGGTAATCATGGCAGGGCTGAGTTGTTCTTTGCTATAACCTTCATAGTAGGCGGCAAAAAGAGGGCTACGCCCTTGCTTTGATTGACTTTTAGATGCAGTTTTTGTCTCTGAATCTATGAGATTTTTATCTATCTGCTTTAACGCATGAGCAAAAATTTGACTATGCTTAGTTTCATCCAATGCGTGTTTTTCCAACTTTTCAGCCAGCCATGTATCGCCTTCACTAGCTGCACGCTCACTAAGTGCAGAGAGAAATCCAACGGAACCAGCTTCTGAGAGATGTAAACCCTTAAGTACAATAGGGCGAGTTTTAGAGTCGCGGATCTGGGAAGCAGTATAGTAAGCAACAGCTCCTGAACTTGCTAAATGCATGAGATAAGTCAATAAATTCATAAAATATTCCGGCTAAACTTTGTAAGCTATATTTCTTATAATATTGCTTTAAGTAGATTTTTAAAGATTTTTTATATGGAGTTCCATGATTTAATCGAGAATTTTAAATTCTTCAGATTCTTGGTATTGGGTAATCGGTAAGATTAGTAGCTTTGGTTAATTCTTATTGATAGACAGGGTACCACCAAAAGCTTCAAAGCATTACACAATTATAGTGAACGTAATATTGTTGTACGGCTTGTTCCTGTATTATCTATCCACTAGAAAGTTAAAACTTAATTTTTTTTACAATATAAACCTCTCATTAGAGAAAAATGTTAGCAAGTGAAAATCGTGATTCTAATATTGAACTTAAGTTGTTGGCGAGTAAATATCGAATTACATAAAACGTCAATTTTTGATTTAACAAGGGTTTTGCCCAGTATTAAGCTTTAAAGTCTTGAGAAAACGCGATTAACTCTCAGCAGTACCCCAAAAAGGCATGTCTGCTGTGAGACTTATGCCTTAAGCAGGATGACATTCAGCGTTAGCAACGGTGGAAGTGATGGCTGTCGAAGTAGCAGAAGATTTGGACAGGAGGAGCAGAGCGATCGCTTCCACCGGGCGCTTGAGCCATCGCCACCAGGCATAGGTAATTCAGTACAATCTTGAGTAGAGCCGGAGTTTTGAGTGGAGAAGGGAATTGAGCCAAAGTCTACCTATAGCAGCACCAAGCCGAAAACTGAAGATTACGATCCTAACAGTAGGTTCAAGGGGAGACTTGCAACCATACTGCGCTTTGGCTTGGTGATGCGGAAGAAAGCACAAGAGTTGGG
>NZ_JAYGHE010000101.1:0-23454 GCF_034931145.1 Nostoc sp. UHCC 0252
CGTTAAAGGTTATTTAAGTCGGTGGCTTTCAGACTATAGGAAAAGCATTGAGGCAGCACCGTTCTTAGGTTAATTGACGCTCTAGACTAACTTCCATTGTGTTAGTTAAAAAATGACCAGCCAAGATACCGCTACTGAGATAATATCTATCTTCTGAAATCCGGTGTAGGGTTTCAAAACCACTACGACGCTGACGATCGCCTATTACCCAGTAACGCTGCACAATAGTATCTAGACCAATCCAGCCTTCACCTTCAACTTGCCCCAAAATATTATGTTGTAACAAAAAAGTATACTGACGCTCTCCCTCATGCAGTCGCCCTTTGTATTGTAAAGAGATTTCTGAGCGATCGCTACCAGGAAATATCAGCTTAGTTGCCATAGTGAACCAGTTATCTCGATTCCAAGCTACCAAGGTCATGCCCTTGACGCTAATTGGCATACCATTACGTTCCAGCCAATTTCCTTGCATTGCCCAGCGTCCTGGTTCCAATAAAAAAGTATGAGCCACCTTATATATTTCCTGTCTTGATCGAGTGCTACCAAGACTATAGTTATAGCAGTGCTGTTAGCGATAACGGGGCGTTTGTTCCGTACTGAGTCAAGAAAGAAGAAATTTTTTATTGTTATGATCTCAAGACTCTGGACTGACTTTGATGAATTTCTCCCAAAAGCACTTCTTGAGGTGCCCCAGTAGCAGTAGGTAGGTTGCCAGGAATACCCAAATCCCGCCAGTAGGCTAAAACTGCAAAAGCGATCGCTTCTTTAAAATCTGCATTTAAACCAACTTCATCTGTAGTCAAAACTGGAATTGATGCCAACAACGACTCTAATCGACGTTTCAAATAGAGATTGCGACTACCACCGCCACATAATAATACCCGTTGTGGCATTTCTGGTAAAAAAGTGCGGTAACTATGGACAATTGAAGCAGCTGTCAGTTCCGTCAGAGTTGCTAGTATGTCAGCAGCATTGAGTTGGTATGCTTCGGCATCTTTTAAACACTCATGCAGATAAGTCACACCAAATAACTCTCGACCAGTAGATTTGGGCGGTGGTAGATGAAAATAGTCTTGGTTGAGCCATTGTTCTACCAATGGATGACAAGGAGTACCACTAGCTGCCCAATTGCCATCTTCATCGTAAGTTTTAGCACCAGCGCTTAAATGCTCCACTGCTAGATCCAACAAACTATTTGCTGGGCCAGTATCCCAAGCGCGAATTTTTGAAAGCCAGTCGCCATGCCGAGGCGGAATATAAGCTACATTACCAATGCCACCAAGGTTTTGAATACAACGTCCTTCTTCAGGATGACTGAGCAAATAGGCATCTACTCTGGGGACGAGAGGCGCACCATGACCGCCAATAGCGATGTCAGCAACGCGGAAGTTGCTCACAGTTGTAATGCCTGTAAGATGGGCAATGAATTCGCCCCGCCCTAGTTGGAGACTGTAACCTAGTGGGGAGTTGGGAATAGTTTTGTTTCCTATTCCCCTATCCACAGGTGGTCGGTGATAAACTGTTTGACCGTGGGAGCCAATGAGAGTGGCTGGCTGATGACCAATTTGAATATTTTGGGCGGCTTGAGCGAAGACAATGGCGATCGCATCATCTATTTCTGCCAATTCTGCCATTGAGATGGCAACGCCTGCACCAACTGCTAGTATTTTTTCTCTGAGTTCGGCTGGATAAGGATATGTTGCCCCGGCTAGTAAGTCAACTTTGAGATCCAATTCTTTACCGGAAATCTCTACCAACACAGCGTCTATACCATCTACGGATGTGCCACTAATTAAACCGATAACGCGAGTAGAGAAAGCAGCTTTTTCAGTCGGATGCATTGATAAAGATTCTTTTATTAATTGCAAGAAGTAATTTAATACGCTTCGGTTAACGTTTTAATGTTTTCGAGATACCTCAAACCCGCTTTATTAAGGGGGTTGCCGTAGGCGGAGGATCTTAACTAAACCGTACTGAGAGGTAGTTTAGTTCATGTTACTACCTATGTCAAAAAATTCCGGTGGCATAGTTGACTTGAAAAAGACAAGCAGGCAGAGCAAGGGAAGAATATCAAAACCAAGAGCAATAACCACATATATCGTCAATTTGAGCGTTTTACACAACAAAAGCTTGTGCCGAGCCTGTTTAACTTCTAAATTATGCTGTATTTATATTTTTCAGGAAAAAGAGTTCTCAAAAACTGCCCATTATCTTTATTAGTCCTTAATAAAGGCAACATCCGAAAAGACAATTTCTTAACACGTATGATTTAACTTTACAGCTTTTTTACCTTCAGATAAAGAATATCTACTTTCTCGATTTTTTGTAACGTAGAACTACTTATTTACTTACGGCATACATATCAAATTATTTACCAGATTTATCAACTTATCAGAAAATGCAAATCCAGTAATTTCATCCTTCTTTTTCTTCTAGAAGACACCACATAATGAATTCAATCGCACAACGAGTTTTTCAAACCGTCAAACTATAAGTTCCCAAAAATATGTCTATTAAAAAAATTGCTTCTATCGCTGCTCTATCTTTATCTGCAATCTCTTCATTCATCTATGCAGGTTCTGCTCAAGCTATTTCTTTTCAAGTGACCACAGGTATTGCAGGACTTAATGGAGAAACTAACCAAGGTGCTTTTTCCGAGTTTAGTAAGCTTTCGGGTACGACAACTGTTGACTTCAATAGTGGTCAAGCACCGACCACTGGTTTCGCTAAGTATTCGTTTGAAAACACCAGTGGAACTAGCAGTGTTAGATCCGATGTATGGGCACCTGCTGGCGCAAATGGTGAAGTCAATGATGGGAAATATTTGGCAGTTTTTAGCGGTGATAAAGTCACAATTAACCTTAGCAACTATCTCAATTATTTTGGTATTGACTGGGGAGCTATCAGTTCTGGCAATATGTTCTCCTTCTACAATGGCGATACTCTGATAAAGTCATTTACAACAGAGGATGTGAACCCAGTTGCTCCAATTCGTGCATCACAGCATGGTGGTGAAGGAAATGGCTTCCTTCACTTCTACTCAGATAGTAGCAACGATATTTTCAACAAGATTGTCATTACCCAAACTGGTGGTGGTGGATTTGAAAGCGACAACCATTCTTTCCATTCGGGAACTGACAAATTTACAGGTTTTGATCCTCAGTCTGTTCCTGAGCCTAGTATTACTTTAGGTATGCTGGCTGTAGGTGGTATGTTTCTCCGCAAGCGTAAGAACGAGAAGTTGCAAAGCGTAAAGCAATCTTATTAGAGATATCAATCTTAACTCGGTAAGATTTGCCTAATCTCTAATGTAAACAGGATTTCAAAAGTTCCAACGAGAAGTCGAAATTAAATAAAAGTTAGGGTGAGCTTACTTATGTAGGCTCACCTTAATTCTTTTGCCATTTACAGCAGATTGCAACTTGGTGAGTACAGATTATCGTAAGGGCACAACAATGTTGTGCCCCTAACCGTGTACTTCATTTACCTGAAAAACGCTGTATTTTATGATCGGCTGCTCTAAAGCACTTGAGGAAATGACAATATCCGGGCTGCTTCCTGCTTTCAGCCTAGAGATATCGGCATTAGCTAGCCTACAGGCTTAACTTGGGATAGAGATGATCCCAAGTTAAGCCTGTTCTTAAGAATCGATATGATAGAAAAGTAGATAAAACTTAAAAAATATTTATCGAATGGTGCTTCAATCATCTGGCTTGTCCAAGGTCAAAGACTCATTAACAGAAAAAATCTTCTTGGGTAATGAACCCAATGCGGAGTTAATTGCAATTCTCACCGTTTACTTTGTCCAAGGAATTTTAGGGTTATCGCGCCTAGCCGTGAGCTTTTTCCTCAAAGATGAACTGCTGCTGAGTCCAGTCGAGGTATCGGCGCTATTGGGAATTGTCTTCCTACCTTGGATGATTAAGCCGGTGTTTGGTTTTATCTCTGATGGGTTGCCTATATTTGGCTATCGTCGTCGTCCTTACTTGATTTTATCCGGGATACTAGGAACTGCTTCCTGGATGAGTTTGGCGACAATAGTTAATACTAGCTGGGCAGCTACGTTAGCGATCGCTCTTGGTTCTCTTAGTGTCGCCATGAGTGACGTAATAGTTGACTCGCTGGTTGTGGAACGTGCCAGAGGCGAATCCCAAGCAAAAGCAGGTTCACTACAATCTCTATGCTGGGGTGCTTCTGCGATCGGAGGTTTAATAACAGCATACTTTAGCGGTCTGCTGCTTCAATACTTTACTACCCGTACTGTCTTTGGAATTACCGCCTTATTTCCTCTCATCGTCTCAGGGGTGGCTTGGTTAATTGCTGAGTCCCCCGTCAGCAAAGATGCTCAAGATAGTAATCACACTGATTTTTTACCAATCAAACATCAACTAAAGCAGCTACGCCAAGCCATTACGCAAAAAACAATTTGGCTACCAACGGCTTTTGTCTTCATCTGGCAAGCTACCCCAAATGCTGAATCGGCTTTTTTCTACTTCTCTACCAACGAATTACACTTTGAACCAGAATTTTTGGGGCGGGTAAACTTGGTGACAAGCTTCGCTTCTTTAGCAGGTGTTTGGATTTTTCAACGTTTCCTCAAAAGCATCCCTTTTCGTGTAATTTTTGCTTGGAGTACTGTACTTTCGTCACTTTTAGGGATGACGACGCTGTTGTTAGTGACTCACACAAACAGACTCTTAGGTATAGATGACCACTGGTTTAGTTTGGGTGATAGCCTTATTCTCTCTGTAATGGGGAAAATTGCCTTTATGCAAGTGATGGTTCTAGCAGCAAGGCTTTGTCCCTCTGGTGTGGAAGCAACGTTATTTGCTTTGTTGATGTCGGTATTTAATTCAGCAGGAACAGTTTCTCAAGCATTGGGGGCATTACTCACCTATTGGCTGGGGATTACTGCAACGAACTTTGAGTCACTTTGGTTATTGGTGGTAATTACTAACCTCAGTACGCTGTTACCTCTACCATTTATTAACTGGCTACCTGGTGCTGAAGAACAAGCTGAGACATCCAAAGATGGAGAAAAAGAGTTTTTGCCTGATTTGATGTCTGAGTTGGTACTGAGAGAACCAGAGTCGAAAATAGTGGAATAGCGCAATAAATTCAAAGTCTAGTCAGTACGCTGTCTTTGCGTTGCAGCAAAGTTGCAAAAAAGTCTTAGCGGTTACATATTTTCTTGCAAGGTAACAATAAAAAACAAGGTATATGCATTTTAAAAGTCAAGAAAGTCCAGTTGCAGAAAAATCCTATACTCGTGCCGACTGGCAGGGAGGATATCAATCTCTTACCCAAGAGTTTGATTATTGGATTGATGATATAGAAGGACAAATCCCTACAGAATTACAAGGTACGCTGTTTAGAAACGGCCCTGGTTTGCTAGATGTAAATGGGCAGCCTCTTCATCACCCGTTTGATGGCGATGGCATGATTAGCAAAATCACCTTTACCAAAGGTCGTGCCCATTTCCGTAACCGCTTTGTCCAGACAAGTGGGTATTTGGCAGAGCAAAAGGCGGGTAAAATCCTTCATCGTGGTACTTTTGGTACTCAAAAACCCGGCGGTTGGCTAGCTAATATCTTTGACTTCAAACTCAAAAATATTGCTAATACAAATGTTATCTATTGGGGTGGTAAACTACTAGCACTGTGGGAAGCTTCTGAAGCATATCGCCTCGATCCCTACACTCTTGAAACTTTGGGAAATGAATATTTTAATGGTGCTTTGTCAGCAGGTGAAGCTTTCGCTGCTCATCCCCGCGTGGAAAATAATTGTGAGCAAGATGGGGGTAAACCTTGCCTGGTAAATTTCTCGATTAAGCCGGGATTATCTACCACCATTACTATTTTTGAGCTAAACCCAGCAGGTGAAATTGTCAGACAACATGCTCATAGTGTTCCAGGTTTCTGTTTCATTCACGATTTCATCATTACTCCCAATTACTGCATCTTCTTTCAAAATCCTGTCATCTTTAATCCCATACCTTTCGCCTTGGGAATACGTGCGGCGGGAGAATGTATCAAATTTCAGCTAAATCAGCCAACTAAAATTATAGTTATTCCTCGCTTCCCCAAAGAAGGGCAAGGAGAGATAAAAATTCTGGAAACTCAGTCTGGTTTCGTCTTCCACCACGTTAATGCTTTTGAGGTAAGAGACGAAGTTTTGATTGATTCCATCTGCTATCAATCTTTACCAGAAGTGGAACCTGAAAGCGATTTTCGGCAAGTTGATTTTGAAGCGCTTTCACCTGGGCAACTTTGGCGATTTTGTCTGAATCTAAAGGATGGAACAGTACGGCGGGAATTGATTGATAGTCGCTGTTGTGAATTTCCTAGCATCCATCCGGCGAACGTAGGACACCCTTATCGATATCTATATATAGGTGCGGCTCATGCAGAGAGTGGTAATGCTCCCTTACAAGCTTTGTTGAAAATTGATTTAGAGTCTGGAGAAAGGCAGCTTTGGAGTGCTGCACCCCGTGGTTTTGTCGGTGAACCGATTTTTGTCTCACGTCCAGGTTCCGAAAAAGAAGATGAAGGTTGGGTATTAGCTTTGGTTTATGATGCTACCCATCACCGCTCAGATTTGGTAATTTTGGATGCTAGCGATTTTTCTAAAGGAGCGATCGCGCGGCTACATTTGAAGCATCATATTCCTTATGGTCTACATGGGAGCTTTACTTCTGAGGTTTTTGGGGAAATTTGATCTTTTATTTGGATGAAACCATTTTTTCGCTGGCAATGATATGCAAATCAATGTTTTTTAGCAAGCGCACTAATTTTTGCGTCAAAGATCCCTTGAGGAGTATTTGCCAGCGCGATCGCTGACTCTCTCCAATTACAATTTGAGTGATCCGATATTTTTCGGCAACTTCAGCGATCGCATTTGCTACGTTACTGTTGGTAACACGAAGAAAAGTACCTTCAAATTCGTTGCAAAGTTTTTCACACGTGTGGATGTGTAAGCTTTCTTCTTTGGTAAGAAAACGTTCTGGATCGGCAACGAACAAAGTATAAATTGGGGCATTCATATAGTTAGCCAGCCTCGCACCCCGGCGTAACAGCTGCACTGAGTTGGGATACGTAGATATACACACCAAAACTCGCTCGTGAATATTACAAAATTGTCCATTGGGGGTAGTAGCAATCGCATTTTCTTCCACGTTGTCTGCCACTTCCCGCAAAGCCAACTCCCGCAAAGCAATTAGGTTACGGCGTTGGAAAAAATTATCGAGGGATTGTTGGATTTTTTGGGGTGCATAAATCTTGCCTTCTAATAACCGTTCTTGCAGTGTTTCTGGTGTAACATCTACCACCACTATTTCATCTGCTTCATCCAGAATTCTGTCAGGAACGCGCTCACGGACTACCACACCTGTAATTCTAGCTACTAGATCATTGAGACTTTCCAAATGTTGCACATTCATTGTGGAGTAGACATCAATACCTGCTGCCAAAACTACTTCTACATCTTCGTAACGTTTTTCGCGTGGAGAACCAGGGACATTGGTATGGGCAAGTTCATCGATTAAAACTAATTGGGGCGATCGCTTTAAAATAGCATCTGTATCCATATCCGTAAGCGTCAACTCACCACGAGGATATTGCTTACGGGGTAAAATCTCCAGTCCCTCTGCCTTCTCTCCTGTGTCCTTACGTCCGTGGGTTTCCAAAAGCCCAACGACGACATCAATTCCTTCCTGTTTAAAGGCATGTCCCTCTTCCAGCATCCGGTAAGTTTTGCCTACCCCAGGAGCCATACCAATAAATATTTTATGCTTCCCGCGCCGTCGTGCCGGATAAGGCGAGTAACTTCCAGAATTTAAAGGTGCATTGTCAGCCGAAGCAGTATTACTATTGTCTGACATTTCATTCTTGGTATGTATATGGCAATTTTATTACATCGGAAAACAGCCTTTTACCCAATTCCCATTTATTAATTTTGCTCACGATAAAAATCTTGCACGTCAAGAGCATAATTCAATCGGAGAACATTGACTCCCGGTTCGCCAAAAATCCATAAAAATCTGCCATCAGTAAACCTATTAATTAAACGTAGAATCTCATTTTCTTTTACACCCCGCGCACTAGCAACCCGCGCCAATTGCTGTTGCGCTGCTCTTAAGGAAATATGCGGATCTAAACCAGAAGCAGAGGTATAAATTATATCAGCTATCGGTTGAAGATTTTCGTCTCGTAATTGATTTGCTTGCTCTAGAATCCGGTTGAGTAGTTCTGGATTGCTCGCAGCGAGATTGCTGGCTCCAGATATGCCAGTTGGCTTGGCTCTTTTTCCTTGGCTATATCTAACAGTGCTGGGACGAGGATGGAAATATCGCTCAGATGTGAATACTTGACCAATCAAAGCCGAACCAATTGGTTCATTATTTAGATTTATCATAATGCTGCCATTGGCTTGATAGGGCAAAAAAACTTGACCCACTACAAGTACGATCAGAGGATAGATAATTGCAGTCAACAACCAAAGCATTAGAGTTATAAAAATTGCTCTAATAGTTTCTCGAATAATAGCCATAAAAACTTTTCCAATTATTACTGAAATTAAATTTTTAATTTTAATTCTTTTACCCAATTAGAACGATATTCAAAGATGCTGTTGCTAACAGCATAAATAGCCGGGGCAATTACCACATTCAAGCACAGCAGGATAAAAATAGCGAGTGGTGAGTGTTGTTTATAGGACTTACGCACACTCTACGAATTCTTGGCGTTCTTGGCATCTTGGCGGTTCGATAAATTAGCTTTTCGGCAATTTTTGCGTAAGCCCTGGTTTACTACGCCATTGCGATCGAACAAAGGATATTGCCTGTATCACATCTATCGATATAAAATTTTCCCAAACATCGACCTGTTTATTCATAATTCTTCTTTGTCCCTCTCTCAACAGGTAAAAGTAAAAATGTTTATTATTTTACTTGCTTAAGATGCGCTTGTTTAGTAGCGTTTGTACTTTTGCTGTCCTTAAGCCAAACCCACAAGTGTAATCAGCATATCAATCAACTTAATGGCGATAAACGGCGCAATTACGCCGCCTAAACCATAAATTAAGATATTGCGTTGGAGTAGCTGATTAGCTGTCAGTGGTCTAAACCGCACACCCTTCAATGCCAAGGGAATCAAAGCGGGGATAATCAAAGCATTATAAATCAGTGCTGATAGAACAGCAGAATTAGGGCTAGTCAAATTCATAATATTTAGACTTTGTAAATTAGCGGCGACAAATATCACTGGGATAATTGCAAAGTATTTGGCAATATCATTAGCGATAGAAAATGTCATCAAAGCACCGCGAGTAATCAGCAATTGTTTGCCAATGCTAATGATATCGATCAGCTTTGTGGGATCGGAGTCTAAATCGATCATGTTGGCGGCTTCTTTTGCAGCTTGCGTTCCTGTATTCATGGCAACGCCAACGTTAGCTTGAGCTAATGCGGGAGCATCGTTAGTTCCATCTCCTGTCATCGCAACTAGTTTGCCTGCTGCTTGTTCCTTTTTAATGACATTAATTTTGTCTTCTGGCGTGGCTTCGGCAATGAAGTCATCAACGCCTGCTTCTTTGGCAATGACAGAAGCTGTAATTTGGTTGTCTCCAGTTAGCATGATGGTACGCACTCCCATCCGTCGCAGTTGCTCAAAGCGATCGCGGATACCAGGTTTAACTATATCTTTGAGATAAACAACCCCATAGATTTCGTTATCTAGGCTAACTGCTAAAGGCGTACCTCCCAGGCGAGAAACTCGTTCGTAGGCAGCATCTAATTCTGGCGTATCGCGTCCATTACGAGAACGGACAAATCCTTTAATGGCTTCTACTGCTCCCTTCCTGGCCTCATACCCACCAGGTAAGTTAGTCCCACTCATGCGTGTTTTGGCTGAAAAATCAATTCCTTCCGCCTGGTTAGAGTCAAAATCAAACCGTGCGCCTAATTTCTCTGCCAGTCGGACAATGGATTTACCTTCCGGCGTATTGTCAAAAACACTAGCCGCCCACGCAACGTTAGCAATTTCTGACATTGAATGACCGTCGATAGGGATAAACTCTTCCGCCAAACGGTTGCCGAGGGTAATTGTACCTGTCTTATCGAGAACTAAAGTGTTGACATCACCGCAAGCTTCAACTGCTCGTCCTGAAGTGGCAATGACGTTAAATTGGGCAACTCGATCCATACCAGCAATGCCGATGGTACTGAGTAAGCCGCCAATCGTTGTAGGAATTAATGCTACTAATAGGGCAATTAAAATTGGTACGCTGACTGGACTGTTGACATAGTAAGCAAGTGCAGGCAAGGTTACTACAACTAACAAAAATACTAAACTGAGAACTGCTAGCAATACTGTCAGGGCAATTTCATTGGGTGTTTTGCTGCGTTCTGCCCCTTCTACCAAGGCAATCATCCGGTCAATAAAACCTTTGCCTGGGTCAGTAGTGATGCGGATAATTAATTCATCTGAGATAATCCGTGTGCCACCGGTGACAGAACTGGAAACGTCGGAGCCTGATTCTTTTAATACTGGTGCGGATTCTCCAGTAATTGCCGATTCATCTACTGAGGCGACACCCATAATTACCTCGCCATCGGCGGGAATGATATCGCCAGCAATGACGTAGATGTTATCGCCCTGTCTCAGGCTGGTGGATGAAACTTCACTAACTGTACCGTCGGGAGCGAGTTTTTTAGCGATCGCTTCTGATTTAGTTAATCGCAAGGCATCAGCTTGAGCTTTACCCCGTCCTTCTGCCACTGCTTCGGCAAAATTGGCAAACCAAACTGTAAAGAATAAAATCCCAGACAACAAGCCGTTGAAAAGTTGCGGTTTTTTTTGCAAAGCTGGGCCAAATAGGTTGGGATCGATCGTTAGCAAGAGGATGATAATTGTCCCCACCCAAACCACAAATATCACTGGATTTTTAATTGCATACTTAGGGTTGAGCTTGACAAAAGCATCTCTAATTGCTCTTAAGTACAGCCACTTTGTACTTGTCCTTGCTCTTTTACGTCCTTGACGGCGATCGCCTGAACGAGGATTTGGCCGTCTAGCTTTGAAGTTAGTTGCCACTTGATTCATAAATAAAGTTAAAAGTTAGGAGACGCGATGAATCGCGTCTGTACAAAAGTTTAGAAGTAGAGGCGCGATGAATCGCGTCTGTACAAAAGTTAGGAGTAGAGACGCGATTTATCGCGTCTGTTAGGAGTTTCCAGTAAAAATATATCCAACCATGTAGGGCACGTTACGCGATCGCTCTTTGTATTAGCGATCGCGTAGCGTTTCTGAGATTGAGCGTTGAGAACCTTCTTTCAGGTTCTACAACGCTGGATTCAGTGCAACGCACTGGCTTTCCTACAAAACCGGATAATTTATTTATTTTTTGGCATTCTCTTGATTTCAGACTTATAACTCATAAATTTTCTAATTGCCAGATGCTAGTTTCAAACCCTCAGCTATGGGGCCTAAAGCTAAAACGGGAAAGAAAGTCAACACTCCCAAAACCAATGTCACTCCAGCAGTGATCCCAGTAAATACTAGAGAATCAGTTCTAAGAGTACCAGGGGTTTCAGGAACTGGTTGTTTGCGAACCATGCCATCAGCTAGCAGTAGGATGGCAATTATCGGGATGTAACGTCCTCCTACTAAGCTAACTAAAGTACTCAAGTTCCACCACAGGGTATTATCCTTCAACCCTTCTAAGCCGGAGCCATTATTCGCGGCGGCTGAGGCGTATTCATAAACTACTTGAGAAATACCGTGATACCCAGAGTTGCTAATTCCAGAGAGGGAGATGGGATAAGCCAAGGCGATCGCACTGGGAATCAGAACTAGAATTGGGTGAATCAACAACACCACACTGGCGAGAACGATTTCCCGTTTTTCAATTTTGCGTCCTAAAAACTCTGGGGTACGTCCTGCCATTAGCCCAGTTAGGAATACTGTGAGAATTAAGTAAATAAATAGGTAAGCTGTTCCAATACCTTGTCCACCCCAGATAACTTGGATAAACAAGTTGAAGAGAGTCGAAAATATTCCTTGTGGCATCAAAGAATCGTGCATCCCATTCACAGCACCAGACATAGTAGCAGTAGTCATAACTGCCCAAAATGCCGTTTGTGCCCAGCCGAATCGAACTTCTTTACCCTCTAAATTGGGCTGTTCTAATCCAAAGGCGTTATTAACCAGGGGATTACCTTGCAGTTCTCCCACGGCTGTCACTCCCACCAAAATGACAAAAATCACAAACACCATCCAAAAAAGTAGCCAGGCTTGTTTGATGTTGTCGGCAAATATACCATAGGTGTAAATTAAGGCTGCCGGTATACAAATCATGGCAATCATTTCTATCAAGTTAGAAGCGCCATTCGGATTTTCAAAAGGATGGGCTGAGTTAACGCCAAAAAAGCCACCCCCGTTTTCGCCCAAAAGTTTGATCATTTCAAAGGATGCTACTGGCCCTCTAGCAAGATATTGCGTGCCACCTTCTAAGGTTCTCACATCCATTGTGTTAGCTAATGTTTGTGGTACACCTGTTATGAGCAAAGCGATCGCTCCAATAATCGAAATCGGCAGCAATATGCGCGTAATTCCACGGACTAGATCGACATAAAAGTTTCCCAATCTTCTCCCCGTCAACCCGCGAATAAAGGCAATTCCCACAGATAACCCGGTGGCTGCGGAGGTGAACATCAAAAAGCCTAAAGCCGCTACCTGACTAAAATAGCTTAAGGTTGTCTCACCAGCATAGTGTTGCTGGTCAGTATTAGTTACAAAGGAAATGGTTGTATGAAGTAATACATCCCAACTAGGCGCACCAAAACCGTTAGGATTCCAGGGTAAGAGTCTCTGATAATATATCAGCAAATACACTGAAATACCCATGATCAGGTTGCTGCAAATTACAGCCCGGATATACTGCGAACCCGTCATATCATCTTTTCTGCGAACACCCGCTAGTACGAACATGCTTCGCTCTATGGGGTTCATTAAAAAATCAAGCAGTGTTCTTTCTCCCAAGAAGACACGGGCTATATATCTACCGAGTAGCGGAGTGATTGCTATGACAATACATAGCGTTAAGCCAATTTGCAAAAAACCTTGTCCCATATATTTCGCGCTCGATACAATTTAAGTGCTAGTAAGCAAGCCAATTATTAGCAATAACAGATTAACTGTTGAGGTATTTGATCTGGAGGAATTTAGTAATATATACAGCAGTCCGCTTTGATTGTTGAATTTATTTGCGTGAGCGCAAGCGCAATATGTACGCAACAGGCAACAGGGAAGAAGACTCTTCAAGTTGTACTTAGCTTTGCAACAATCGAATAGTATTCCTAGATCACCGCCATTTTTTAATCTAAATTTACTATTTTCAGTTATCGAACAGAATTCAGGAGTCAGGAGTCAGAATTCATGCTGAATTCTGTACGACTGGCGGATGAATAACCGGGTTTAAAACCCCCACCAAATCGTAGATTTGGTGGTCATCAATCCTGCGTCGGTCTGAATCCCCGACTAATTGGTTCTGACCGGAGGCGGAGCGTCTCCGGCTCCGCTCCTGAATTCTGACTTCTGAATTCTGAATTCTTCTTCAATACTATTTTCCAGATACTTATTAAACTTCTTGTTAAAAATATTTAATCTTTACTTTCAATTCATCTATTTCGGTATTTAGTATTATTTGTTTATACAATACATTTTCAAACTTTGCTACGTTCAAAGAATATAAATATTTAAGAGGATTTTATTAAAGGGATTACAGTATAAGAAGGTTGTTTTAGATACTCTGTCTTTTGTGGACAACTACCCAACCCCCAATCCTTAGTCCCCTTTTTTACATCTCAACATCTCGACAATCACAATTTCGGGTTAACGCTCCAGTTAACATTTGCAGATATAGATTGCAGATAAATCATAATCGCTGAATTAAATACTTGTAAAGATAGTAGGATAACGATTTTTTGCTATGATGTTAAGCCGATTAGTGGCTATGAAAGCAGCCATAAATGAGCGTCTAGAGATTTATGGGCTAATAGCGATCGCCTTTGCCGTAGTGATTGCCCTAGAATACATGACACCGCCTGAGTACGTATTTGGCTACCTCTACACAGGGACGATTTTGGTAGCAGATTCTCGATTAAATCGGCCAGCAGTATTGGGGGTAACTTTTGCAGCTACGGGATTAACATTGTTGAATTTGTTTATCCCAGGAGGAGAAATAATTAATCCTTCAACGTTGGCAAATAGGTTAATTGCAGTATTGGCATTGGTGGTGACAGCTTGGTTAAGCGATCGCAACCACCGCAATGAAGAAGCGATCGCTTATACACAAGCACAATTGCGTTCCCAAGAACAACTAGCGATCATGCGTGAAGATTTTGTATCCACCTTAACGCATGATTTGAAAACACCTCTATTAGGAGCAATAGAAACGCTGAAATATCTTCAAAATGAGCAATTTGGTGAAATCACGCCAATGCAAGCAAAAGTCCTCCAAACGATGGCTCGTAGTCATCGGAGTACACTGCAATTAGTCCAAACGCTTTTAGATGTATACCGCAATGATGCCGAAGGGTTGAAATTACAGATATCACCCGTTAACTTGGCAACTGTAGCAGAGGAAGTAATAGCTACCCTGGCTGAACTAGCAAGAACACGTCAGGTTTATATTTCTCTGCACTATGGCGAATCAGATTTTCGTAGCTTTCTCTGGGTAAATGGCGATCCTTTGCAACTGCGGCGAGTCTTCACCAATCTCCTAAGTAATGGGATTAACCATACTCCCCGTGGCGGTAAAGTAGAAGTAGTACTTGAAGGTTATTCTAGCGAGCAAGTGGTAAAAATACTCGATACTGGTTCCGGCTTTACCGAAGAAGAGTTACCCCACTTATTTGAGAGGTTTTATCAAGGAGATAGCGATCGCCACGTCTCAGGATCTGGACTAGGACTTTATTTAACAAGGCAAATTATCACCGCTCATGAGGGTACAATCTGGGCAGAGAATCGCTCACCACGGGGGGCAATGTTTGGTTTTCGACTCCCAGCTTGTCCACCACCGGGGAGATGAGGGGAGGGGGCAGGGAGGAGGGAGCAGGAGGCAGGGAGCAGGGAGCAGGGGAAGAAAGAATAACTAATTAATACCCAATGACCAATGACAAATGACAAAAATCTTACTCGTTGAAGACGATGAATTGTTTCGGCTTGGTCTGCGAATGCGGTTGCAGCAAGAAACTACTTTGGAAATTGTCGCAGAAGCAGAAGATGGGGAACAAGCTGTAGAATTAGCAAATCGCTATCCTCTAGATTTAATCTTGCTAGATATAGGTTTACCCGGCATTGGTGGAATTGAAGCTTGTCGCCAAATCAAGCAGAAACACCCAAATTTGCCAATTCTCGTTTTAACATCTCGTTCTGAAAAACCTCTGATTTCGCGGTTAATTGCAGCCGGGGCGCAAGGTTATTGTCTCAAAGGTATTCCTGCTGAGTCTCTGATATTGGCAGTGCGATCGGTTGCAGCCGGTGCTTCTTGGTGGGATCAAACGGCAACAACAGAGATTAGAGCAGCTTTTGAGGGTAATTCTGATGTGGCGCTACCTGGAAAAACTGAGGGAAACCTAGAAAATCCTCTAACGAAGCGCGAACAAGAAATTTTGGCACTAGTAGCAGCTGGCAAAAGCAATCAAGAAATTGCTGAAATTCTCTACATCGCCCCTGGTACAGTGCGGGTTCATGTCCATGCTATTTTACAGAAACTAGAAGTACGCGATCGCACTCAAGCCGCAGTCTTAGCTATCCAAAAAGGATTGGTCGCGCCAGAATTATTAATAAAATAGTAAAAATATATAAATTCTACCTTGACATTCTAACCGTATTCGATATTTAAGTGTAAATACGGTTGGTATATTCATGGATTTTGTATAAATTATTTGACTAAAAGCTATAGCTAAAATATGGCTTGGTTTTTCTGACTTTTCACGGGATCTGTAAAACCTCTCTTTTTGAAAGCATGAGCTTTAATTTTTCCCCCTTCCCTAGTAAGGAAGATTTTTATTAGTTTTCCAGATGATGTGAAAAGTAAGGGTTATTTGAAGAAGAATCCAGAAGTCAGGAGTCAGAATCAATTAGTGGGGGATTCAGACCCGCCACTACGAAAGTTGACCACCAAATCGTAGATTTAGTGGGGGTTTTAAACCCGTTTATTCATCTGCTTTTTCGTTCAGAATTTATACTGAATTCTGGCTCCTGACTCCTGAATTCTGTTTGATAAAGATTAGAAATATTGGGTCTTTCCACCAATCAATAAGAGCTTTGATTGGCAATTTAGCCTGCGGATGAAAGCGTATTTTTCCACATTCGTTTACTATTTTATATTGACTGAAAGCTTCGATTAATTTCAATGTCTAAAACCAACAAGTAGTTGAATAAAATTTAAATTTTATTCAGAGGTACAAATTATGATAAAACAGCTAGAACATCAGCCTACGACCCAATACGATTTTGCTTACAACATACTAGAAGCGGCCACAAATATTGTTTTTATAGATACAGCAGTTGTTAATTACCAAAGCCTCATAGATGGGATCGCACTTGGCAATGAAGTTGTTATCCTTGACCCCAATCAAGATGGTTTAACCCAAATCACCGAGATTTTAGCAGCACGTAAATCTAACTCAGTTAAATCAGTTCACATTGTCTCTCATGGCAGCGAAGGAAGTTTACAATTAGGGTCAAATTCTCTCAATCTCAACAACATAAGTAGCAATATAAATCAGTTAAAAAAGTGGACAACTGCTTTAACTGATGACGCTGACATTCTGCTTTATGGTTGTGATGTCGCCAGTGGTGAAGGCACAAAATTTGTACAGCTTATTAGCCAAATTACAGATGCAGATGTCGCTGCTTCTACTAACAAAACAGGAAGTGCAGATTTAGGGGGCGATTGGAATTTAGAAGTGAAAACGGGTGAAATCGATGCTTCTTTAGCTTTTGAATCTGAGGTAATGGAGACTTACAACTCTATTTTACCAGCTAGTTTTACTGGTACTTCGTACTCTCAAGACTTTACCTCGTTAGCTAATTCTGGAACATCTATTTCTTGGACTAATGATTCAACCATTCCAGGCTGGTATGCAACAAGAACAACCTATAACGCTGGAGATGGCAGTTCTAATACAGGTGCATTGTATAGTTTTGGTTCTTCGATTTTATCAACAACAGACCGGGCATTTGGTTCTGTGGCTTCTGCAAGTACAGGAACTATTTATTATGGGTTGCGCCTGCAAAACAATACAGATTCAGCAATTAATCAGTTGAGAGTAAGTTATACAGGTGAGCAATGGCGTAATGGTGGGAATATATCTCAACAAAAACTGAATTTTAGTTATCAAACTGGGACAACTCTTACAAGTTTGACCACAGGAACATGGACGGCTGTCACATCACTAGATTTCACTGGGCCAATTGCACTTTTGCTGGCAGCAACCCCTCTGGATGGCAATTTAGCTATAAATCAAAACGTCAAAACATCCATCCTAATTAATCTAGTTACCCCAATAGCTGTTGGTGAAGAGATTATATTACGTTGGGAAGATGTTGATGACCCAGGCAACGATCATGGCTTGGCAATTGATGATATTTTTATTCAAATCGACAAGACCACCTACGTAGTAACTAACACTAATGACAGTGGTGTTGGCTCATTAAGACAAGCTATTATCGATGCCAATAATGATCCAGGGTTAGAAACAATCGTCTTTGATCCGACTGGAGTCTTCGGTGATAATATCCCTGACATTATTACCCTCACCTCTGGGGAATTGAATGTCACTGAGGAAGTTATTATTCAAGGAACTGGGGCTGATAAACTTACTATTAGTGGCAACAATACTTCTCGTGTTTTTATAGCTTCTGCACCCCTATCAATTGATGGCTTGAAAATAACTCAAGGCAATGCCCTGGTAGGCGGTGGCGGTATCTTCAGCATCAGTAGTGTAAGTGTTAGCAACAGTACCATTTCTGGGAACACAGCGATCGCCAATGGTGGTGGTATCCTTAGTCTCAGTCTCACCGTTAGCAATAGTACGATTTCTGGAAACACAGCGCTGGCTAATGGTGGTGGTATTTTTAGTACCGATGCCACCCTTACCAATAGTACGATTTCTGGGAATACAGCGATCGCTGCTGGTGGCGGTATCTCCAGTACCAATCTCACCGTTAACAATAGCACCATTGCTAATAACACCGCAGACACCGGTGGCGGTATCTTTGGCACTAATGCCACCCTCAGCAATAGCATCATCGCTGACAACACCGCTAGCCTACTTAATTTAGGCAATGATGTATTTGGTCTGAACTTCGACGGTAATGCTTACAATTTGATTGGCAACTTGACAGCACTGGACATATTATTTAGCACACTAGGAACAGGTACAGATATTGTTGACTCTAACTCTGGACTAAAACCGCTAGGAAATTACGGTGGTTCTACCCAGACTCATGCTTTAGAATTTAACAGTTTGGCTCGGAATGCAGGCAATCCTAGTTACAGTGGTAGCTTAAGCACTGACCAACGTGGCACAGGTTTTAACCGGATTCAATACGGTAGACTTGACATCGGAGCATTTGAATATATAATAATACCTCCAAAAGTCAACTTCGGTGCTGCTACCTACAACACCACAGAAGGTAGCACTGCCATTACAGTAACTATCCCCGTTATTTTAGATGGGATTCCCGCAGTTGATGTCATCATTCCCATAGTCATCAACAGTAACAGCACAGCTACTCAAAACCTAGATTATACTATTTCCCCCACCACTCTTACCTTTACCAGTGGGGCAACCGGCTCAGATTTAACTCAACTAATTACTGTTATCATTCAGCCAGATGATTTACCAGAGAATGCCGAAACAGTAGTAGTCAACTTCGGCACATTGATAGGTGCTGAGGCAGGAACAATAACTGAAACTACTCTAAATATTGCTGCTAACGATTCAATTCAATATGCAATTTCCGCTATTCCAAGTGTGACCGAAGGTGACAGTGGTACTAAAGTTGTTACCTTCACCGTCACCCGTAGCGGTGGTATTGGTGTAGCGAGTACTGTAGATTATGCTTTTAGCGGTACGGCAATTTTTGACACTGACTATAAGAACATTCTAATTCGGAGCGGAGAAGTTAGTCCAATTAGTGAATTTATAAATCGTGACTTATCAGGAACTTTAGAATTTGCAATTGGGGAAAAAACAAAGACAATTACAGTTGATATTTTAGGTGATACAAAATTTGAACTAAATCAAGATATTACTGTCACATTGAGTAATGCGAATCTCACAGTTGCACCGGAAAGTTCTGCGATTACAACCAGTTCAGCGACAGTAGACATCATCAACGATGACAAGCAACCCAGCATCAAAATTTCTAATACCTCAGTGAGTGAAGGTGATATCAGTACAACAAATCACGCCAACTTCATCCTTACTCTTTCCAATCCCAGTTATCAAACAGTGAGTGTCAATTATAATACAAGCGATCGCACAGCTAAAATTTCTGATTTGGATTACAATTCTGGACTGGGAACCATCGTTTTTAAACCTGACGAAACTCTGAAAACTATTAGTATTGCAGTCAAAGGCGATAAAAAAGTTGAAGCTAACGAAACGTTTGCTGTCACCCTGTATGGTGCAGTAAATGCCACAATTGCTGATAGCCTGGGAGTTGCCACAATTAGGAATGATGACATTAATGAAACACCCAGTCTTAGTATTTCAGATGTCTCAGTCACCGAAGGCAACACAGGGATGATAACTAATGCTAACTTTGCTGTAACTCTCTCCAATCCCAGCTATCAGCAGGTTATTGTCAACTACAGCACTAGTGATGGTACTGCCAAAGTTTCTGACTCTGATTACAATTCTGGGTTGGGAACAATCATTTTCAATCCTGGCGAAACCTTGAAAACTATTAGCTTTGGTGTCAGAGGTGATAAAAAAGTTGAAGCCAACGAGAAATTTTTTGTCAATCTCTATGGTGCAACGAATGTGGCGATCGCTGATAGTCGAGGGATTGCCACAATTAGGAATGATGACATGCAAGCCTTTTTCTTTTAAGCATTCGTTTACTGTTCAATGCTGTGTTCCTAAAGTCATCGCTTTAGAGTCAACAATTACGAGTTGTCAAGTTTTATTGACCAACAATAAGCATGATGCAGTTCGGCAACCCTCTCACCTTTAGCGCGGAGCGACAGGTGAAAATCTAACTCAGTTTGTGACAGTCGTCATCGGCGATGTTCGGCAAATCACTTATAATATGTCATTGATGTCATTGCGAATGCAACGAAGTGGAATGAGGCAATCACAAAGGTTTGGGATTGCCGCGCAACGCTTGCAATGACATAAGTATTAAGTCGAACATGATATTACTGGCACAGCACCGAATTTGACATTTTTAAGCGCTAGCAATTTCATTGGTTATTAGTAAATCACGGCATCATCAATAGAGCAATGAAACCAGGTTTATCCAAATAAACCTGGTTTCTCAATCTTTTACCCCAGAAAAATTACATCATAAACGTGAGTTAGAGCAACTTCATCTTAAGTTTATTTATCAAATCTAAATCTCAATTTTTAACATATCTGAGTTATTACAGTAATAATACAGTAGAAAAATTAGTATTTTTAGCATAATTTTGTACTAAGTTATCATATTAATTTTATCTCCTTTATCTCAACAATAAAGGTTATAATTCCGATTTAAAATCGGTAAGTAAGTGTATGTCTAAACATTTACTTACTGTTTAGCTGCGTGTTAATAAACTTTTAGATTAGAGTCAACAATTATGAGTTGCCCAATTTGATTGACTAACAATAATTATGGTGCAACTACGAGAAAACAAAACTTCTAATCCCAAACTAATTTTACAGAATAATTACAAATGCTAAATCAAAATATTGTTTTTATAGATAAAGCCGTTACAGACTACGAAAGTTTGATTGCTGGCATTCAACCAGGCACTAGTTTAGTAATCCTTGACTCCACCAGGGATGGAGTAGAACAAATTACTCAAGCTTTGCAGGGCGGCAAATATCAATCAGTTCAAATTATCTCCCACGGCAGTAGCGGAAGTTTGCAATTAGGGGCGACCCAACTCAATGCCAATAATTTGAACTCCTACACCAATCAATTGCAGCAGTGGAGAAATTATTTAACTGAGGATGCCGACATTCTGCTTTACGGTTGTAACGTGGCATCTTTTGATCGAGCTTTTGTGCAACTTCTGAGTCAAATCACAGGCGCAGATGTGGCAGCTTCTGATGACATCACAGGTAATGCCGAGTTGGGGGGTAACTGGGATTTAGAAGTGAAGGTTGGCTCGATTGAGTCGGATTTAGCTTTGACACCAGAGACAACAAAGGCTTATCGCTCAATTTTATTATCATCCAACACAGCGCCAACATTAAACAACATCGGTAATCCCAGACTCTCGGCCATTGGCCAAGACATAACTGATACTAGTAACTCCGGCACTTTAATTTCTGTCATCTTTGCTAGAGGTGCAGATGGCAATCCTATCACTGATGCTGACGCAGGCGCAGTGGAAGGAATTGCCGTCATTGGTGTAGATAATACTAACGGTACTTGGCAATACTCGATAAATGGCGGTAGCAACTGGATTAATTTCGCTGTATCTGATACTTCTGCTACATTGCTCAGAGATACGGAAAAAATTCGTTTTGTTCCTCAACTTGGCTACAAAGGCACAGCAGAATTCACTTTTCGCGCTTGGGATACTTCAGACGGTAACATTAGTGGTACTACTAATGTAGTTCCCGGCGTTGGTGGAGGTACAACAGCTTACAGTAGTGTTACTGAGACTGCTAGTATTTCAGTTATACCTAACACCTTTGATGTGGGATTAAGACCCTATTCCATTGTTGTTGGCGACTTTGACAAAGATGGAAATATAGATTTGGTAACGGCAAACAAGTCTTCTCAAAGCGTTTCGGTACTTTTGGGAAAGGGTGATAACACTTTTAAGCCTGCTAGCACCTTTAGTACGGTCGGGTTCAATGGCTTAAATCCTTCTTCTGTCGCTGTAGCCGACTTCAACAAAGATGGGAAATTGGATTTGGTAACGGCAAACAATTTGTCGAATAATATTTCCCTGCTGCTTGGCAAGGGCGATGGCAGCTTTCAAACTGCTGTGAATTTTGCTTTGGAGTCAGCCTCAGCACCCATATCTATTGCAGTGGGCGACTTTAACGGGGATGGAAAATCTGACATAGTAACGGTAAACAATGCCTCGCAAAATATTTCGGTGCTGTTGGGAAATGGTGCTGGTGGTTTTGGAACTGCCAAAAACTTTAAAGTTCCTAGTCGTCCTAGTTTCGTCATAGTAGCCGACTTTAACAAGGATGGAAAATCTGACTTAGCGGTAACAAGTTCTTACTTCAATAATGTCTCAATCCTCTTGGGAAATGGTGATGGCACTTTTAATTCAGCAACCTCATTTGATGTGGGAGCAAATCCCAATTCTGTCGTCGTAGGCGATTTCAATAAAGACAACAAATTGGATTTAGCAGTAGCGAATTATGACTCTAACAATGTCTCAATACTGTTGGGTAATGGCACTGGTGGCTTTGGAATTGCTACTAACTTTGATGTGGAGCTAAATCCCGCATCCGTTACAGTGATTGACTTCGATCAAGACGGTAAATCTGACCTAGCAGTGGCAAATGCAGGCTCAGACACAGTTTCAGTGCTACTAGGAGATGGCAATGGTAGCTTTGGAATTGCTACGAACTTTGTCGTGGGGACAAAACCCTATTTTCTCATCGTAGGCGATTTGAACAAGGATGGTAAATCTGACTTAGTGGTGGCAAACAGCGAATCTAAAAACGTTTCGCTGGTATCTGCTGAGAATGAAACTTATGAACCTGTTCCCCCTCAACCGATACTTATCAACGAAATTCTGTTCGATCCTCCAAGTACAGATACCTCGAAAGAATATATCGAACTGCGTGGTACTGCTGGCGCAACTCTAGCACCTGGAACTTATTTAGTTGCGGTTGAGGGTGATTCCGCTAATAACCCCGGCAATGTTCAAGATATTTTTAATTTGTCTGGTAAGCAGTTTGGTAGTAATGGATTACTGGTTCTTCTGCAAAAAGGTAACACTTATGCAGTTAACCCCAATGCAAATGTAGTAACTAATACTGGAACTGGAGCCGGATGGGGAAGCGGTGTCTCAAGTTCACTCGGTCACATTGGTCAGGGGAATGCAAATGACATTGAAAATGGGTCTGTTAGTTTCTTTTTGATTCAAACTACTACTGCACCCAATCTAAGCAATGATATTGATGCGGATAACGATGGTATTGCTGATGGTGCTGCTTACTCAAATTGGACTGTGCTGGATTCAGTTTCGGTTTTAGAT
>NZ_JAYGHE010000102.1:0-22918 GCF_034931145.1 Nostoc sp. UHCC 0252
GATGAATTAAAAAGACTGGCATCCTGCTTGTTTTTATAAAAAAAGCCCCTGGGTATTATTCCAGGGTGCATACACGTTTTTCAGGCATTAACAGGCTGAATAATAACTTTCTAAGATAGTTATTTCTACTATCTATAGAATGATACAAATATTGAACTGTATATGGTAGTGATGATTTTTTGTTGTTATGTATGAACAATTAAACTTAACATATAGTAAAGGTCTAATTTCATAAAAAATTAGCCGCATCATGCGTCATATTTTGATTGGATTAAACTTCAAATTATGCTGTAATTATTTGTATATTTAATATTTAGGTTAATTTTGCTCTTATTTATTTAAGGTATAAAAGCAGAACTCAAAAATAGGGTGCAAAAGTATACACAGTAGAGGCAATTTTACGCTTTATTTGGTCTATTCTGGCTTAGTTCTTGCCGCAGACTTTAGTCCGATGAAATTAGCAGAGAACACCGACGGCGCAATGCTTGCTTGAGTAAAACTTGATATTCTTCATCCGTAACCCGATAAGCGCCAAATCTCTCCAAATGCGGATTCATCATTTGGGCATCGAAAAACACAAATTTCTTCTGACGCAATCTTTCTACCAACTTTACCATCGCCACCTTTGAACCTTCGGGAATGCGGTAAAACATCGACTCGCCAATGAAAGCACCGCCAATAACAATTCCTAAAATGCCCCCAGCTAATTTGTCACCTTGCCAAGTTTCAAAACTAAAAGCATAACCACTTTGGTAAAGTAGCCAGTAAATCTTTTGTAATTCCGGTGAAATCCAAGTTGTTTCGCGGTTAGCACACCCAGCTACCACAGCTTGAAAATCCCGATTAATCGCTACACTAAAACGTTCTTGATTCAAAACACGCTGCAAAGACTTGGGGTAGCGAAACCGTTCATCCAAAGGAATAAAAGTCCGATCGCGGCTTCCGTACCAACTCAGGCGATCGCGTTCATCAGCCATGAGAAAATAGCCTTGTGCATAACCATCAACAATAGCAGCGATATCATATTGCATAAATAAATATAAAAAAACACTCTTAGAAACGCGATTTGATGTTACCAATCAACCTCAGCGTTCCTCTGCGTTTCCCTCCCCGTCCCTCTGCGTTTAAAATAAAAAAAATGACTCAACCAATTCCACCCATCACCCTACCACCACCCGAAAACCCTCTCCTCGAAGGTGAATGGTTACGAGAACGCTTACAACGGTGGCTAGATACAGAATTTATCCCCGAAGCAGTAAACCAAAATATTGCCCAACGAGCAGCCCAGATTTTTGTGCGTCAACGTATGGAAGGAGAAAATGACCTTGGTTCTCTGGTAATTGCCATTGTCACAGAGATGCAGTCCTATGATTTTTCCAATAGCTTCTATGGAGAGTTTGCGATCGCCAACGCCGTCAGCGATCTACTCTTAGAAAGTCTGGGAATTGATAAGTGTTGTGGTCAATAATATTTTGTCATTTGTCATTTGTCCTTTGTCATTTGTTCTTTACCAATGACTAATGACCCTTACGGGTTCGCCAGTCACTCATGGGGGAAACCCCCAAGACCGCGCTGGCTCACTAATGACTAATGACTCTTAACTACCAGCTAGACTTAACAACTCCAGGCAAAAGACCTTCATGCGCCCATTCTCGTAGTACGTTCCGAGAGAGTCCGAAATCGCGGTAAACTCCTCTAGAACGACCAGTCAACCAGCAACGGTTGCGGTGGCGGGTGGGCGCACTATTCCGGGGTAGCTGTTGAATCTTCCGGTGGATTTCTAGCTTATCCAAAGGAGATGCTGCGCTTCTGAACTCATCCAAAAGGGCTTCCCGCTTGTCAGCATACTTTTCTATCAACCTGGTGCGCTTTTTCTCGCGCTCAATCATGCTCTTTTTAGCCATATATTCTCTAACTTATTTAAAGACACCGTTTTCCATTCTACAGTCTCTCCATCAATTCTGGGGTTACTTATGTTGCTTACCCTACAACCACTGGCTTATTGGCTACAGGGCATAAATCAGCAAGCTCACACGCAACACAAACTGGAGAGCGGGCTTTACAGATAGCACGACCGTGATAAATTAACCCAATTGACCAATTTTCCCAATCAGGTTGCGGCAATAAACCCATTAAATCTTGCTCAATCCGAACCGGGTCTTTTGCTTCAGTTAAACCCAGACGTTGGCTGAGGCGCTTGACGTGAGTATCTACTGTCACGCCAGCATTAATGCCATAAGCATGAGCCAGAACTACATTTGCTGTCTTCCGCGCCACACCTGGAAGCTTTAACAACTGTTCCATTTGGTTAGGAACAACAGAGTTAAACTCGGTAACAATCATTCGACAGGCGGCTTGAATGTTTTTGGCTTTATTGCGATAAAACCCTGTGGAACGTACCAAGCTTTCTAATTCTACCAAGTCAGCGATCGCTAAACTCTCAGCATCAGGGAACCTTCCAAATAAAGCTGGTGTAACTTTATTTACCCGCTCATCAGTACACTGAGCGGAGAGAATCGTTGCCACGAGCAGTTGTACTGGCGTTGAGTAGTTCAAAGAGCAAGTAGCATCTGGATAAAGACGCTTCAGACGAGCTAAAATTTCTAGCGATCGCTGCTTTTTAGATAATGATTTGCGGGTAGTAATCACTGGAACAATTTTTGTACCCACTCCAATTGGCTAGTTAATTGAGTAGTTTCTTTGACGATCAGAAAAATTCCTAACCCTAAGAGTAATACCAAACCAGTTTGCATTACGCCTTCTTGAATCCGGGACGGTACAGGCTTACCGCGCAAACCTTCAATCAGCAGAAAAGCTAGTTGTCCGCCATCCAATGCAGGTAAAGGCAAAATATTGATAATAGCCAAGTTAATGCTGATAATTGCCGCAAAAGACAACAGATTTACGCTATTATCTTCAGCTAATTTTGCACCTATTTTGACAATATTAACTGGCCCAGAAACTTGTCCAGCAGTTTGTTGAAAGTTGGTAATCAACTGTCCAAAACCGCTTACCGTCCCAACAAATAATTGTTGAAATCTATTAGCAGCAAGACCGAAAATTTCAAAAGGACTATTAGGACGGCGATAAATTGCTGTAGCATTTGGACTAAGTGCCACGCCAACTACACCTTTACCATCGGCTCCCAGTTTTGGTGTTAATTTTATGGATTGTTGTTGGTTCTCACGCTGAATTTTCAGTTCGATTTGCTGATTGGGATGAGTTTGAATTTCTTTAGTCAGCAAAGGAGTTGATTTGTCAGAAGCCGGGAGTTCTTGACCGTTCACAGCCAGAATAATATCTCCTTCCCGAATTCCTGCTTGATAGGCAACAGATTCTTGATTAACAGGCTGTACAATCACACCAGCTTGATAGTTTAATTCCTTGGGAATACCAACGATACCCAATTGCAGAACCAGCACCAAATAGGCAAATATTAAATTTGCAATCACTCCAGCACTGATAACGATCGCCCTGTCTAAAACTGGACGATTACGCAGCAGATTTGGGTCATTGGGTGGAATATCGCTATCAGGGTCATCATCGGGAAAGCCCACAAAGCCGCCCAAGGGAAAGGCGCGGACAGCATATTCGGTTTGTGAACCTTGGTACTTCAAAAGAACTGGGCCAAAACCCAAAGAAAAACGGTTAACGAGAATGCCTTGAGAACGGGCTGCAACAAAATGTCCCAACTCGTGTACCAAGATCAAAACAGCCAAGACTGCGATCGCTGCTAAAACTGACATAGAACAAATTACTGAAAATATTAAGCTATAGTTATCTCCATTCTAATTGGGCATTGGGCATTGGGTATTAGTCATTGGTCATTGGCAAATAACAAAGGACTAATGACTAATGACAAATCACAATACTTCGCGTCCCAAATAAGGTTGCAACACTTCTGGTATCTTCACTGTCCCATCAGGTTGTTGATAATTCTCTAAAATTGCCGCCATCGTCCTTCCCACCGCCAAACCCGAACCATTGAGGGTATGTACGAACTGAGTACCTTTCTTTCCCGCCTCTTTGAAGCGAATATCAGCCCGTCTTGCTTGGAAATCTATAGTATTGGAACAGCTAGAAATTTCGCGGTATTTGCCAGAAGAAGGCAACCAAACCTCTAAATCATAAGTTTTGGTAGAGGCAAATCCCAAATCTCCAGTACTTAAATTTACTACTCGGTAAGGCAATCGCAACGCCTGTAAAATTGCTTCTGCATTCCCTACTAATTTCTCCAATTCATCAAAAGATGTACTGGGTTCGACAAATTTCACCATTTCCACCTTGTTAAATTGATGCAGGCGAATTAATCCCCGCATATCGCGCCCATAGCTACCAGCTTCGCGGCGAAAACAGGGAGTAAAAGCGCAGTGGTAAATAGGTAAATCTTCAGCAGCGAGAATTTCACCCCGATAGAGATTTGTAACCGGAACTTCAGCCGTAGGAATCAGCCACAAATCATCATCAGCACATTTAAAGCTTTCTTCCGCAAACTTGGGTAACTGACCAGTCGCCGTCAAAGACTCGGTATTCACTAACAGAGGTGGACTAACTTCCACATACCCAGCTTGAGTATGGAGAGTCAGCATAAATTGAATTAATGCCCTTTCCAATGCCGCGCCAGCGCCCATCAATGTCACGAAGCGACTTTGGGCAACTTTTACAGCCCGTTCAACATTGAGAATACCTAGCTTTTCACCAATTTCCCAGTGAGGGAGAATATTCGGATTTTGGGGAATATACTCATCACCCCAATGCCGCACTTCTACGTTATCTTCCTCATTCTTCCCAAGAGGTGTAGAGTCGCTTGGTAAGTTGGGAAGTGCCAACACAAGTTGAGCAATTTGAGCTTTGAGGTCTTTTTCCTGGGGTTCCAGTTGGCTCAACGTCACTTTGACAGAGTTACCTTCATCGCGCAAAGCTTGAATTTCTGGGTCTTGAGGATTAATCCCAGATTTAATCTTTTGCCCAACAAGTTTACCGATTTCGTTGCTCCGAGCTTGGAGTTGACTGCGTGTCCCCTCCAGTTCTCGTTGTTGCCGATCTAACAGTAGAATCGGTTCAATGTCGTATTTACCACTACGACTATTCAATCGTTCTTGAACTAATTGCGGATTTTCCCGTATTTGCTTAATATCCAGCACAGATTTTTCTCAGTTTCTTGCCTAAAATCTTCCTGTCACATTAAGCATTTAGCATATAGTAATTTTGGTTTGCTGTGACTGGAAAAACAAAGTTTATCGCAAAAATTCAGTCTCAATCTCTGAATCCAGATTTTTCCCTAGCATCAATACCAGGACTAAGAAACCACATAATGTATTTAACCAATCATGAACACAGAACTCATAACTAGGGCCGATTAATACGATTTAGTAGCCAAAGTGACGCTACAAGCCCTGCAAAATGTGCTGATACAGTGTTGGTATTTGCCTGTACTACAAGCATATCTAGACCGCTAATAATGCGGGTGGGGTCAAAAAATTGTGTAGTTATAGCTTGAGGAGATATGGATCTTGCTACCAGTGTACCAACGATCGCCTGCGCCCCCAAAAGAGTTACCAGTGTTCCCCCTAAATTTACCCACAGCCCTAAGCGTAATACTTGCACAGTCTCGCTTTTGCGAGGGCGGTTGCTGGGATTGGAGGATTCCAATTGCTTGCCAATTCTAGTGTAACGGTAAGCTAAATAAATGCCCCCGCCCAAAATAACCAGTCCACAAATTGCTAAAAATACGCCAAAGCCAGTCCCAGGATTATTACTAGGACTACCAGTTCTTTGATTGAAGATGGCGAATAGCAACACAATTATGCTAGAAACAACGCCTAGTACTAGCTGAATCCAGAAGCTAATCCAACCTGTAAGGCGAAAGGTTTGGGCGATTGCCCGCAAAGTTGAGGAAGATGATGGAGCATCGGGAGTCTGTGGCATACTGATCGCTAATGTGATGGGCGCTTTTAAAGAATACAAGAGATAGGGATACGGAGAACTTTGTTCAGAGGTATTGCACTCCGCGTCTTTAGCCTCCTAGTCTTTGCGTCTTCTTTGATAAATTTACTATCACATTTATCAGATCGGACAAGAGATTCTGTTGTCTGGTGAATCAGTAATGCTTACTACTTAAGTCTGTCCACGGTCGTAGCAGCTTTAAACCAGACATATCCCTTAGAGGTTGTTTGAAAAGTCTAATTTCTTACTTGCCTCGGCGATTGGAAATCGCAGCTATACAGGCAAAACCTGCCTCCGCAGGTTAAAAAACCTTGATTTTGTATTAGTCCACGGAGGTGGACTTTGTTTGTGTAGTAGCGAATTCTATTCGCCCGATACTTTTCAAACATCCTCTTAGCTTAAGTTTTTATAATTTACATTGGGAAAATCACTGTAAAACAAAGTGTTTATTAAGTTTTACAGACAAAATTGCATTTTACCTGTAAAATTTCTTCGGTGGCGTTTTATTGCTTAAGCAGTTCTAACTAGCTTGGCATCAGTTGACACCAAGATAGTGACTTTGCCAATCTCTGTTCGCTCCTCACCACAACCTATTTAGCTTGGGTAACGGGTACGTTTTTTGTACCCCTAAAACTTGCGAACTCCTCTCACAGCTTCACAGGCGTGAGTAATCATTTGGTATTTACGCTTTGGAACTTTAGTCTAAGTAGCATTATATATTTATTACTCACTTGGCAGTAGCACTGTATACTGACTACAAGGATTGTAGACCTTACCATAAGGCATTTTTTTAGCCATTCACTAACCATGAAACTTGAGGATATATATCAATTCTTTGAAAATCCTCCGCCAACTTACCTTTGTCAGGAAGTAGCAGTCTGTTACATACTGTCTGTTTTGTTACAAGGTGAATCCTACGGAACCGAGTTGATTGAGAAATTAGAAACTGAATATCCAACCCATCGGCTTTCGGATACCGTACTTTATAGTGCAATCAAATTTCTGGAAGACCAAAAGGCAATCACTGGATATTGGAAGAAACTGGAAGGACGAGGACGACCCAGGCGAATGTACCAAGTTTCTCCAGAATGGCAAGTTCAAGCGCAGGATTTAGCTTTTCAATGGCTTAACTACATCAACAGCAGGACAAAGTAACGAATAATTGATAATGAATAAGTCTCCTCCAGTCAAAAACTAACAATCAGTTATGGATACTGCTATTCTGCCATCTACGTTTCTGCTAACCTTGCTGTTATCGATTGGGCTGTTTTTCTTTATTCGTGCCTCGACTAAAGACCGCATACAAACAGTGCAACTGGTATCTGAACAAGACGAAGCTGTTTTAATGTCTCAATTAAAAGAGTATTTTCGCTCCCGGTCTTATCGAGTGGCAGAGGTAGACCGAGAACAAAACAAAGTGACTTTTGAAGGGTTCGTTAGTCCTAGTTGGTTCTTAGCTATATTTTTAACTCTGCTGGCAGCGACTGGGATTGTTTGTCTATCACTAGTTGTATACCTGCTCTTTCCTAACCTCAGCGTCCCTGTTTTGGCTTTGGTACTGCTGTCGCCTTTAAGTGGTTTATTTTATTGGAAAAAATCTGGAAGACTTGAGAAGGTATCGCTCAAAGTAGAAACAACTCAGAGTAAACAAACCTCCTCAAGTAAGATCACTGTAGTTGGCCATCGAGATGAACTCGGTGAGTTACAGAAGACTCTACAGATCAAAGCTGGTGAATAATTGCTGGTTTTTTAACTATGATATGCAGACTTCTGACCCGATCTAATCTTTAGGGGATGAAAAGTAGGAAGGAGGAAATCAAGACTTCTGCTTTGTCAATTTTCCCCACAACTTATGTCGTGGGGAAAAATTTAAATTAATTAACTTAAATCCGTTGACAGAGCAAGGTTCAACAATTTACGGCATGAGAGCGCAACTTCACTAGCGCTTTTGGAGGCGCTTGGCTCCATACCCACTCCCTTCTATATCATGATACTAGTATCAACCCATGCAATATAGCCTGGTTTGAGACAAGTTGACTTTCCAACTACCTGGATTAGCCTTACTGACAAATCAGCTCCAAACTAAAAAAAAATTAAATTTTGCATAAACTTAGCAATTTTGCCAGTTAATGATAGTCAGGAGCCACATTCAATGCGTAAGATGACCATCTATGGTTCACCGACTAGCTAAAGCAAGAGCTTCTTGACCAGGCGAAGGTTCTAAGACCCTCAAACTAGGAAACAAGAAATGGTTTTCCTCTACGTATTGAGCACCAAACAGTCCCTTTTCTGCCCAGAAATAACGATCTGTAGTGTGTTCATTTCGCTTTACGAGTAGCAACGCTGGTGGCAAAATACCTTCAGCTTGAATGAATCTTCTCGCTGCGGTAACAGGTTTTTCTTCACCACTTTCGATGCTATATTGAGGCACGTGTTCCAGAATCCTCCGTCCTTCTTGACGACGGCGACTTTTCCTTTTGCGTCTCCTTGCCAACCTATTGTCCTCCTCTTTCAAGCTATAGATTGTAGTTTTAGCTACAAAATCCGTCGTCATTATATAAGTTCTAGTTCAAAATATCAATAGTTTTTAACCTTTTCATGCAAGAAAGTTAACATCTTTGAAAATAGATAAAACAAAATCACCTAAAGAAATAATCCCTTGGTACAAACCATCACTAAGAAGATTTTAGTTAAGCTTTATTGAATGAGTGAGGTAAAAATTAAGTATCCTCTCTTATCATCATGCCTCAAAATCTGTAATCTTGAGCAAGAACTAAAAAATGTTAATGTCTGCCAGTTCCGATTTTATTGCTCTGTGTCGAGAGCAAATAGCGCTGCTAACCCAAGGGTTGGGAGCAACGTTAAGTATTGTGTATCTGACACAAGAATTGGTAGAGACTCCTTCAGGTGAGGCCAAGCTGATTCCTGTGGTAATTTACCCGGAAACGGCATTATTGCCGCCAGGAGAAGAAACTGCTGAAACGACATTACATAAGCAACTTCAAGTTGGAAATGTGTTGAGATTACCTAACGATCGCAGAAGGTTATTAACAGCAGAATCAGAATCTTCAACCTCGTCACAGGACTCTGAGGCATCTCAACCCCATCTCAAAGAAGAATATCTCTTTAGTGGCAACCAAATTGTTTTACCTCTGGTTTATGAGGGCGTGATGATGGGGTTACTGGTGACGGGTAGGCAAGACCGGGTATGGAATGAACACGAGGAAAGCCAGATTCAACGGATAGCCCAAACATTAGCGATCGCTTGTATTTTAGATCAACGACGGGCATGGCTTGAACAGCAGTTGCATGAGCAACAAATTCTCCAAGAAAAACAGAGGGATTTGTTAGATAACCTGTTACATCAGTTTCGTAACCCATTAACGGCATTGCGGACTTTTGGAAAGCTTCTATTGAAAAGGTTGCGGCCAGGAGAGGCCAACCGAGATGTAGCAAATAGTATTGTGCGGGAAAGCGATCGCCTCAAAGAATTGCTGCAACAATTCGATCAAGTAATTGACTTGACAGAGACAGATTTAGCACCACTACATCTGCCCGAACGTGAAGTATTTGTGGAAGCAACTATCCAAAAAGATGCTAAACCACCGTTATTATTGCCGGGAACAGGAGATAAGGCAGTTGACTGCTCATTAGCAGATATATTAGAACCATTATTAATATCAGCCAAAGCAATCGCCCAAGAGCGAAAGTTAAAACTAATAACTGAAATTCAACAGAATTCACCGCTAGTACGTGCCAATATCAAAGCATTGCGAGAAGTTTTAACTAACATCATTGATAATGCCTTGAAATATACTCCCCCTGGTGGCAAAATTTTGATTCAGGCGGGGCAAGAAAAAGCTAATTTTCAGGGAATTACGATCAGTGACAACGGGCCTGGCATTCCACCCGAAGATTTAAAGCATCTTGGAGAACGTCATTATCGGGGCGTACAAGCGCAAACAGAAATCCCTGGCACTGGTTTAGGGTTAGCGATCGCAAAACAATTAATAGAGCAAATGCAGGGCGAAATCGAGGTTTTCAGCCCTGCAATCAACTCTAAGCTAACTTCACCCCATGCACCGGGGACTACATTTATTATTTGGTTGCCGAAAGTTTAGGATTTGTCCTTTGTCCTTTGTCATTCGTCCTTTGTAAAAACCAATGACTAATGACTATCTGAGTGAAACCAACAAGTTTTGATTGATTGTCATTTGTAAATCGGTATCTGGGTCAATGGCGATTAAGTCAACGCTATTCTTACCGAAGAACAGACCCACCAATGCACCGATACCAGCGCCACCCAGGACTTCTTCTGTGGCGATCGCGCGATCGCCTGTTACAGCAGATACCGCAGTTGCTGCACCTGCACCCAATACAGTATTTTTGACAATTGAACCAACACTAGTACCCTTCTTGACGGTTTCAGTTTTGGTAATCACTTCAGAGCTAGCGTTAAGCTGATACTCCTGTCCACTGGTCAAAACCAGTTTTTCGGCAACGAATTGAGAACCGCCTGTAGCAGGCTTGAGTTGACCAATTACTTGGCTACCAGCCGGAATCACTACAGATCCTTCTTGCGTAACCACGTTTTGGGATACTGTCAATGTCAAAGGCGCTGTTTCGTCCTTTGTAACCAGAATTTTTTCTGCCTTGTCATACTTCACAGGAATAGCAGTCCCTTGAGGAATCGTCACAGCTACGGGCGTTGGCGTAGTAGAACCGACAGCCACGACATAAGGCGAGTTAATTGCTGAGGCTTGGTTAGAACTAACTAATGCTTGGTAGATAAAAGCTGCTACCTGGGCGCGAGTAGCGGTTGCAGTTGGATTCAGGAACCTCACATTAGGATAGTTCACTACAATTTGCTTTTCAGTTGCTGCTGCGATCGGGCTACGGGCATAGCTAGCGATGTTAGATGCATCGTTGAAGTATTGCAGAGTGCTTTCGGTATTGCCGATGGGATTATATTCCAGACCGTTAGCGAGGGAAACTAAAACCTGTTGGCGGGGAATAGCTTGGTTAGGTTCAAAGCGATTACCGGGATATCCAGATAAGAAGCCAATGGTATAGGCTTGTTGAATGGCACTTGATGCCCAATAATTGCTGGGTACGTCAGCAAAATTGATTGGCGATCGCTGCTGTGATTTCTGGAAAGCTTTGTTGACCATAGCGGCAAATTGAGCGCGTGTCACCGCTTCTTCAGGACGGAAAGTACCATCAGGAAATCCGGCAATTACACCTCGCTGTGACAATTGTTGAATAAATTGTGATGCCCAATAATTAGATGAAACATCAGAAAAAGTAGTTTGAGCTAAAGATGGCGAAGCTGTAATAAAAGGCGCTACAGTTCCGACTGTGACGCTTAAAGCCATGAGTGCAGCTGTTCCAGATTGCAAACGATTTAAAGTAAACATTAGTTATTAACTCCGGTACAATTATTTTTATTACTGTTAACTAATTAGACATTTGCTAAAGTATTAGGTTCCATTAATTTTTGCTTTTTGTAAAAACCATTACTTTTGTCATATAGCCAAATCAAATAGTCAAAATCATAAAGAACGTGTCAACATAGCTCACAATAAGTAATAGTGTAATCAGCCTCTTGCACCATTCTTTTGTGAAGCTGCGCTAAATCTCTTAATTTATTATTTCTTGGCGTACTTGGCGCTCTTGGCGGTTCGTTCTTCATTTCTTGCACTATAGGCGCATCTTCATACAGAATTGGTATTACTGATAAATTAAGCGTTTCCAAAAATATGAATGCCGAATGAGACGATACAAAGACAGAATATTTGCTGCGAAATAGATTTGTTAGGGTAAAAATTAAAAGCGATCGCTCACTATAGTTAAAGTGGCGATCGCCTATTAGAGGTGATTAAATTCACGACTTGAATTGAGTTAAATTTAGTAGCGGGATGGTGGTACTAAATTCAAGTTAGAATTCAGTGTGAGCCTTAAATCCTGTGCAGGTCTAAGAACAAAAGCATTTCCTTCTTTTTTCCGTAATAGCACACTTGCACCTGCACCCGCAGCCCCACCGATGACAGGTTTTAAATCGTCAATTCTGCGGTTTCCAGTCACTAGTGAACCTAAAAGACCAGCACCAGCACCAATTGCTGCATCAGTTAAAACCTGACTTGTGTTTGGCCCCTGTGAAACTTTTTGAGTTGTGGTATATGTCCGAGAACTTGCATTAATCGATTGACGCTGACCATTAGAAAATTCTAATTCTTGAGCGACAAATCGCACGCCTTTTCCTTTATTATCATCCGTATCTCTTGAATAACTATTTAAGTCAACAGACTCTAGCCGTCCGTTTACTTTAGTACCAGCAGGAATCAAGACATTTCTATTCCTGTCGATAATGTCATTCGCTATTCTCAAGGTTAGAGATTTACTTTCCCCAGGAGCAATAGTAATTGTCTCCTTCTCATAGGTGACAGGAAAATTAACCCCAGAAGGGATGGTAACGTTTCCATATTGCCCAATTCTGTCCTGTCCAATTCTGTATTGTGCATTAGCAGGAGCTAATGTTAACAATGGGCTAGCGACGCTTGCAGTAACGGCTATTGCCATAAGTGCAGCAGTTCCAGATTTCCATTGATGTACGTGAGTCATAAGAGGGTTGTCCTTTGTGTATGTTATGTATTTAATGACGGTGATTTACTGAGTTTGTTTCTGACTGTTTTTGAACCCGTGTATAAGCGAATTCCGAAGGTAAAAGTACTCATTATCATGGGAGGTTGGAGCGATCGCTTAGGCATACCCCCTCGTAGACATCGCTCTTGAGAATTTGTATTTTGCTAATGTGCGTTACTAAAATCAAAGGTGAGATGTTTATACGACGCGAATAAGTATAATTTTGTTTCAAAATGCTATTTTATTAATCCTGTTCACATATCTAAGCCATTGGATAGACGCGAATAGGCTGACTGTGAACTCTTACTTCTATTATAGATTTATTTGCTAATTTTAGTGAAATATTTTCGCTTTTTTAACGAATAATTCACTATCTATATGGGCATTTATGATTGCTGCTGATGTTGTTTAATCTCTGCGATCGCAACTAGCCAAACTCAAATTATGTCTTGTGTGGAATATGTATGTATATAGCGGTTCTCACTTACCTGGAGTAGAGGAGTCAGTTAGGTGGACAGGTTAAGAAAGTTAAAAAAACGGGCGTAATCTTAGTAAGAATTACCGCAGAGTCCGAAAACCGCTATAAACCTCATATTGGAACCGAATCATTTTTTACGAGATACCACACATATAGCTAGCAGAGATATTCCTACTAACAGCGAAGGTTCAGGTATGGGTTTGATTTTGGCATAAATAGCTGTTTCAATTGTACCTCCTTCAAGAGCTTTAATACTTATTTGGGTAAAGTCTGGGTTAAAACTAGTTAGCTCAAACGTGTATTTATTGCCTTCAAAGGTAAAACTGCCATTACGCAGATTTGTGTCTATAAATACAAAGTCTGCATTCTCTTCAGGATCTGTTGAGTCATTAGGTGTATTTAATAGACGCAACTTGAAGTCAAAAATTTCGCTGTTTCCACTGGGAGGATTAAAAGATACATTAAGATTTAAAGGTACAGATTCAACGATTGTACCGTTGAGTACCGTTCCATTAAAATAAGTCAAATCAGCTATTTTAAATGCAGAATTGATATCTGCTGAAAATGAATTTCCGTTCAAGGTAAGTTTATTTGAGCCTGTGACTGCACACCCACTAGGAGTACTAGGACTTGGTGGACACACATTAGGATCGCCCCAAGTAAATGTGTTGCTTCCCACACCTGTATATGTGGGATTGGTATCGGTGTTTCCTAGAGTAGGTTGTCCCCATGTACCACTAGAAGTACCAGAAAAAGTAAGAGCATTGGCTTGATTAGAGATACCAAATACTGTGGTAGCACTTACAAAAAAACTAGATATAGCTGTCGCAAAAACTAAACTTAATTTCATAACTTAGGTTTCAATTCTTATCGTGGAGTTTCTCTAAACTAGATATCTAATCTACGTTAGTAAATTTACGAAAACTAGGGTAACATCATTATTGTATTTTTTTTAATATAAATATTTTAGAAAACTTTTTCTGATTAAATTACATTTATTAAGCTTACTTTATCGATTGCTTAAATACTTTACCATTTTATAATTAGCTAAACTCTTTTCTGTCGTTACCTTACTTGATGCTCTAGTTAATTGTCAAGTTGATATCAAGCTATTATGCAAATGCTTTTGAAATTTTTGCTATAACTTTGACAAAATATCTGGCAACAACTGACTAGGAACTTTAGATAAAGCCAGATTTTGCCCCTGTATTCCTAATTCATTATGAAAAGCGCGAATAGTTTTCACCACATAAGTGAAAGTTGTTTGATAAGCCTCTGATTGTTTGCTCAATGCATTTAAGGCTTGCAAATGGTAGTCTAAGGCTACTTCTAGGTGTTGAGAACGTGTTGTGTCACCATTAAATGACTTATCTATTACTAGCTGATAATGTGCAAGTCCCAGATTATTATAAGAGGCGAGTAAATCAAAGCTTAAAGGAGTACCGCTCAGGGATTGAGCTAGGGATATGGCTTCTTCGTAAGCGCTGATGCATAATTGCAAATACTTTTGCCGCCCCTCTTTAGTTGTCTGAGATAAATTTGCTAGATGCCAGTAGGCAGTACCTAGATTATTTTGTGTTGCGGCGCAGGCGCTCGGAACATTAGCTGGAGTGCGGTACTTAAGAGCTTTGTTATAAACATTAATTGCTAGCTGAAGATTTTGGACTGGTTGCTCGTATTGTGCCAGATTCCAACAGGCAGTACCGATGTTGTTTTGAATCATGCCATACTTGAGCGGCTCCTCTTCGGGGTTGTAGTGTACAAGTGCTTCGTTGTAAGCTGCGATCGCTTTCTTTAAATGCACAATCGGTTGATTGTATTGCCCTAAATGCCAGTAAGCAGTACCCAAATTGTTCTGGCAAGCTGCATACTTTAATGAATCCATATCGGCTGTACGATAGTTGAGGGCTTCATTGTAAGCTAAAATAGCTTGCTGCCAATTTTCAGATGGGTGAGAAAAACGAGCTAAATCACCATAAGCTGTCCCTAAATTATTTTGCACACGAGCGTAAGTTTCCCGATGTGTCTGCGGCGAGATCATCTTTAACGCCAACTGATAAAATTCTATTGCCTGCTCTATATAAGTTTGCCCTTCCTCAGAATTGGGTGGTGTGCGGTATAGCATCCAGTAGAGTGTACCCAAATCATTTAATATATCTGGAAGTTGTGGTGAGTTTTCGTCATAGCTAATTGCTTCTTGATAGGCAATTATTGCCACCATCAGGTTTTCGAGAGTTGACTCCCCTTGCTCAATCCGAAGACGATATAAAGTGCCCAAGCGATGATAAGCTTCTGCCAGTATCTCGCCTGAAACGAGGTTTTCGTGTAATTTTTCAATATCCAACAAAATCTGCTGCGGTTGCAAAGAATCCTCAGTATTTTCGGCAGAATTCGTGCCGATTGTTGCTATTACTAGCTCCGTTAACTCGCTACTAATATAAGATAAAGACGACAGCGATTGATTATTATTTTCGCTACCAGACCTATTAGTAGATTCCGGGGTTTGGTGTACACTGTTGTCTTGTATCTCTGCTGAGAAATCGGAATTATTTTCAAACTTGAACTCATTTGCTGCCGTTCTGAGTTCTGCTTGGTTAACTGATTCATCTAGAATCGACTGCTCAATATTCCCTAAATCCAAGCTTTTGGAACTAGAAAAACGTTCTGGATAGCCTGCATTTTGAGTTGCAGGTGTAGGTTCTCCAGCAAACACAAATACACCAGTCCGGCAACGCCAAAACTGTGGTGCTGATTGCTTGATGGCAGATAACCAAGGACGCGGTATCCACAACAGCAAGTTAGATTCTAGGAATCGGCTGGATTCTTGTGTAGAGAAAAATTGTTCACTTAAACGCAGATAGTGTAAAAATAAACGCTGTGTTGCTACTGGTTGCTTAGTGAGATGTTCCACGCCTACAATTTGAAATGCTGGTACTGGAAAAGGTCTTCCAGGGGTATCTTTTGAACCTCCTACGGTCGGTGGTGGATAATTAGCTAACCATTGATTTATCTGAACTACGGGATTGGGATCGTTTAAATTCAAACGCAATGTAACTAATCGCGGATAAGCTGGAGTGCTATTTTCTTGGGCATTTGATTGCTGATATAGCACCTGTCCGACAGGATAAGCCAATGTAGAATGCAAACGGGCCGCTACTTGATTTCGTAAGTGTAAATCGTCACATACCGCTAAAAAAAGTTGTCGTCGTAAGCCAAGACTTAGGGCAAGTTTTAGGCGGTGGTATACTTGCCGATTCCAATTAGAATTATTGTTGTGTGCAGTATCATTCACGCTCATAGCGGCTAAAGAGCCAAAACACAGTACATATCAACGTTTTGGGTGCATCCAAGTGAGCTAAAGTCATAATAAAAATGATTTTTAAGTGGATGTTATGAGGCTCAGAATAAATTAAGCTTTCAGGTCTAGCAAAATATTAAAGTATAATTATATACTTTAATGTCTAGTTCAATTTTAACAAAAAATAAAAAAGCAGGCCCCTTTTGAAATTGGAACCTGAAAAACTATAAAGAAGATGAAATTTTAGTGACGTACCTACACTGTATGCTTGCATACAGTGTAGGCTTCTCAGCGACTCCTTTATGAGGACATTGACTGAGCTTTGTTTTGAGTCCACGTCATGCCCTGCCGCAGACTATCAATTTCCTACCTTGAACCTTACAAGTTTTACTGCCCTAGATGAATGCTGGCTTATTTGCGCTATTGGACAAACCAATTGGTTACTTGTATTACCCAAGATGTGCCTACTTACTTTCGTCCTGTGCAACGGAGTCGCTTACTAATGATCGCAATGCCACTAGACAGAGGCTTTTCAGACACCAATGAGGGTGAAGCAAACCAATTGTATTATAACATATTTGCTCGTTTCCTCCATGTTCTCCTCACTCGCCTACGGCATTGGTCAGATAACTGTCGTCAACTCACTCGCATTCATGAGCCAGCGCTGTAGACGGGTTTCCCGTCGCAGGCGACTGGCATCCCCACGCTCCTAAGAGTGAGACGTGGGACTTCTGCTGAAATTAGTTAAAATGTTTTACGATTAACTGCTCTTAGAAACAAAGAAGGCGACTACAATCAACCCGACAACCAAAGCTGTGGCGGCGATTCCTAGTAAGAGATAAGTTCGTTTTTGCCCTTCGCTGGGAGGTTCTGCTTGATAAATCTTTGGTTCCCGGGCAAAATTATTCAGAAGGCCGCCTTCTTCGTTGGTATAGGGCATGAATTAATTCCTTTATCTTTATCTTCATCTTCATTTAATGTTACATAAATGCTAAATCCGCCCTAAAACTGCTATACAAATCGTTACATTGGGAATGGGGAAGAAGCAAGGGGGCAGGGAGCAGGGAGCAGGGGGACAAGGAGACAGGAGGTCAGAACTTGAAACAAGTCTTTCCCCAATTCCCCATTCCCCATTTCCTAATTAGTAATCGTCCCAGTCAGGGGTGAACTAGGACTGGCGTAATCTTTTATGGGCATCCTGCCAGCAAGGTATGCTAGGCGACCAGCAACTGCGGCTAAATTCATGGCACGAGCCATTGCTGCTGGGTTGGCAGAAAGAGCGATCGCACTATTAATCAATAAGGCATCTGCTCCCAATTCCATTGCTTGGGCGGCTTCTGAGGGGGAACCAATACCAGCATCTACAACCACCGGCACATTCGCATTTTCGATGATGATTTGGATGTTGGCGGTTGTTTTTAGCCCTTGCCCAGAACCAATGGGCGATGCTAAAGGCATTACCGTCGCACAACCTACTTCTTCTAAACGCTTGGCTAACATAGGGTCAGCGTTAATATAAGGCAACACTGCAAAACCTTCTTTAACTAGTTGTTCTGCGGCTTGCAGCGTCCCAATGGGATCTGGGAGTAAATACTTAAGGTCAGGTATTACTTCTAACTTTATAAAATTATTATCTTCCTGTCCTAACAATTTCGCCATTTCTCGCCCCAGACGGGCTACTCGAATCGCTTCTTCAGCAGTTTGGCAACCTGCGGTGTTGGGCAACATCCAAATTTTTGTCCAATCTAAGGCTTCAGCTAAACCTTCATGTCCGGGGGCTTTAGTTTGTACTCGTCGTACTGCGACGGTAACAATTTGGCAATCACTGGCGGCGACGCTTTGCTGCATTTCTTCGATGCTGCGATATTTACCAGTTCCCGTCATTAAGCGAGATTGAAAGGTTTTGCCAGCAATAATTAGCGGCGAGTCTTGAATGGGGAAAGGGGATATGGTAGGACGATTTCCATTGGAGAAATTGGCAGAGTGAGTCAGCATTGGGGTCGAGGTAGATGGCTGGGATTGGAAGCGGGAATAGTTAAAATCAGCAAGTAGAGAATCGGGCTTTTGTTCTAAAATTAAATCGGCAATCAATGCGGCTGTTACGGGTGTAAGTAGAATTCCGTTACGGTAATGACCTGTAGCAAGGGTTAAATTTTGACAGTGGCTAGTGCCAAGAATGGGCAACTCATCAGGGGTGGTTGGGCGAAATCCCCACCAAAACTCTTGGATGGGATAATCTTTTAATTGGGGATACAGCCGGATGGCAGCTTGTAATAATTTTTGAATGCCGTCTGGGGTGTTGTTGGGGGTGAAGCCAACGTCTTCGCTTGTTGCCCCAATAATTAGGCGATCGCGTCTTGGTACGATGTAAATATTCTGCCCGAATAAAACACGTTTTAAGGGCAAGTCCGGCGCAAACTCTGGTATCCGCACACTCAGCATTTGTCCTTTTCTGGGTAGCACAGGTAGCGGCAATAACTCATTTGACCAAGCACCGGAAGCTAAAACATAGTGTGCGGCGCGAATCATTCCAGCATTGGTTTGCACGCCAACCACTTGTCCTTGCTGTTGTAAAAATGCTTCTACTGTAATACCGTCTTTGAGTTCAACGCCAAGAGACTCAGCCGCCGTTCGTAATACCTGAGCTAGAGCCTTATTATCAACTTGTGCGTCTTCAGGATACCACCAGCCACCAACTACTTCATTCCCCAATCCTGGCTGATATTGATGAATTGCCTCTTTATTTAACCAGTAAGCCGGAGAAGAGGCAGGGGGGCAGGGGGAAGGGTGCAGAGGAGAGAAATTTTGCCCCTGCTCCCTGCTCCCTGCTCCCTGCTCCCTGCTCCCTGCTCCCTGCTCCCCCGCCTCTTCAAAGATGGGTGCGAGAATACCACAGGGACGGTAGCCGGTATTTAAACCAGTTAGTTCTTCTAGTTTGCGCGTCCAGTCGGGATATAAAGCACGCGATCGCAAACACAATGAACGCATTGCCCCATTAGTGATGTTTTCCGCGTCTGGGGCTAACATCCCGGCGGCGGCGTGGGTAGCGGCAGCCTGAAAGTCACGACAAAGCACGGTGACGTTTGTCCCGCGCAGTTTTAGTTCAACGGCGATCGCTAAACCAATAACGCCGCCACCAATAATTACGATCTCACTAGTCATTAGTCATTAGTCATTGATCGTTAGCCATTTATCATTAGTACATAACTAATAACTCATAACTAATTAACTCATAACTTATAACTTATAACTCGTAACTAAAGACGGATATATCGTTACCACAAGGCGCGGATTGGTTCGTTGCTTTGATTGGCATCGTTGGATGGCGTATTTTCTGTATTACTGTCAGTAGGTGATGTTAAGTCATCAGAAGGATTTTGAGCAACACTGCTTCTGTTGTCAGGTCTTGGGGCTACAATACTGCGTCTATTTTCGTTTGTTTCATTTCCTTCGGTTGTTTCATTTCCTTCGGTTGCAGTTTCTTCATTTCGACTGCCAGCGCTACTATTAACATTGATATTAGCTGGCAGGACTTTTGCTGCTTTGCCACTGGGATTGTTAGCGCTTTGTACGCCCATAGGAAAATTAATGCCTAGTAATGTACCAAGCAGAATGGCTAAACCTCCAGCCATTAAAATTAAGGGTGTCCATCTACCCATCTTGTCTTACTCCTTTTTAACCTTTTGGTGTCCACACTATTCGAGAACCTTGTCCCCAAAATCCATCAAACTTTGTCACTTTCACATCGCCTAAAACCTTAGTTTGGCAGGCTAAACGTAAGTCTGTTGTAGGAGAATGGGGAGGAAGCGAACGCCGGGCTTGATCGCGCCAGTTCGCTGCTGATACTTCGCCCTCTACCTTAACCGCACAGGTTCCACAACTGCCAATGCCCCGACAGTTGATTACCTTAGCACCGTTATTGTAGAGGTTAATACCATTTTGCAGCAAAATTGTTCGGAGATTGCTTCCGCTTACGCACTCAATTGTTTTACCTTCAGCTACTACTTTAGGCATTTTTAAACTGTCAAACAGGCTTTTTGTTGTATATTGACACATTGCCTCGAAAGTTGTCTCGTCGGTCCCAGTTTTATGACCACAAATTCCTCACCTCAACTTTGGCTCTATGACACTACATTACGGGATGGCACTCAGCGCGAGGGGCTATCAGTATCGATAGAAGATAAGTTACGCATTGCCAAGAGACTCGATCAACTGGGAGTTCCCTTCATTGAAGGCGGTTGGCCTGGTGCTAATCCCAAGGATGTACAATTTTTCTGGCAACTCCAAGAAGATCCGCTAAAACAAGCTGAAATTGTGGCTTTTTGTTCGACTCGACGGCCTAACTCCACTGCCGCAACCGAACCGATGCTACAGGATATTTTGGCTGCGGGAACTCGCTGGGTAACGATTTTTGGTAAGTCTTGGGATTTACACGTCACAACTAGCCTCAAGACGACATTAGAAGAAAATTTGGCGATGATTCGTGACACCATTGAGTACCTCCGTTCTCAAGGTCGTCGCATTATCTACGATGCCGAACATTGGTTTGATGGTTACAAGCACAATCCAGATTATGCTTTACAGACATTAGAGGCTGCGATCGCATCTGGCGCTGAATGGCTAGTCCTCTGTGATACCAATGGCGGCACTTTACCTCATGAAATTAGCCAAATTGTTCAAGATGTGGTAAGAGTGACTGGGGAATGGGGAATGGGGAATGGGGAATGGGGAATGGGGAAAGACTCTTCCCAATCACCAATCACCAATGCCCAATCCCCAATGCCCCAAATTGGAATTCATACTCATAACGATTCAGAAATGGCGGTTGCTAATGCAATAGCCGCAGTCATGGCTGGGGCAAAGATGGTACAGGGGACAATTAATGGTTACGGTGAACGTTGCGGTAATGCTAACCTCTGTTCGTTAATTCCCAATTTACAATTGAAGTTGGGTTACAGTTGTATCACAGAAGACCAGCTAACACAACTTACAGAAGCTAGTCGTTTTGTGAGTGAAGTTGTCAACCTTGCGCCAGATGAACACGCTCCCTTTGTGGGACTTTCGGCTTTTGCCCACAAGGGCGGTATTCATGTATCAGCTGTAGAACGTAATCCTCTCACTTACGAACATATTCAGCCGGAACAAGTCGGGAATCATCGCCGCATCGTGATTTCTGAACAGTCTGGACTGAGCAATGTTTTAGCTAAAGCCCGCAGTTTTGGCATTGACCTCGATCAGCTAAAAGCAGAAGCCAAGCAAATTCTCCAGCGTCTCAAGGATTTGGAGAGTGAAGGATTTCAATTTGAAGCAGCAGAGGCTAGTTTTGCATTACTGATGCACGAAGCTTTAGGAGATCGCCAGAAGTTTTTTGAAGTCAAAGGCTTTCAAGTCCACTGTGACTTGATTGAGGGGAAAGAAACTAGCAACGCCCTAGCTACAGTCAAACTCGCTGTAGACGGCAAAAATATTCTGGAGGCGGCGGAAGGTAATGGCCCGGTTGCGGCGTTGGATGCTGCTTTACGCAAGGCTTTAGTGAATTTTTATCCCCAAATAGCAACCTTTGATTTGACAGATTACAAGGTGCGGATTCTCAACGGGCATACGGGCACTGCGGCGAAAACCCGCGTGTTGGTGGAATCAGGCAATGGTCGTCAACGCTGGACAACGGTGGGGGTTTCTACCAATATTTTGGAGGCTTCCTATCAAGCGGTGGTGGAGGGATTGGAATACGGTTTGTTATTGCACTCCCAAGCTGAAGCTGTGGTGAAAGCTTCTAGCTGACAAAAGGGATATTTGGTGTGATGGAAGCGATCGCACTTTGGCGATCGCTTCCTAGGATTTTAAAGTCATTTTTTGGCAACAGGCGAGCATAACGAGGAAAACCCGTGTATTGATAAAATCAGGCAATGGTCATCAATACTGATAAAAGACAGGCAGGATAGAAGGTGACAATCGAAATCTACGTCAGCACTGATATAGAAGCGGATGGCCCTATCCCTGGGCCTCACTCCATGCTTAGTCTTGCCTCAGCTGCGTATACCGCAGACAAACAATTGATTGGGACTTTTACAGCTAATTTAGAAACCTTGCCAGAGGCACAAGGACACCCGCAAACGATGAAATGGTGGGCAAAGCAGCCAGATGCTTGGGCAGCCAGTCGAGCCGATCTTAAGCCTCCTCTGGAGGTTATGAAGTCTTACCACTCCTGGCTTGTGGCTTTACCTGGTAAACCGATTTTTGTTGGCTATCCAGCTGCCTATGATTTTATGTTTGTCTACTGGTACTTGATCAACTTTGTGGGCGATAGCCCCTTTAAATTTTCGGCATTAGATATCCGATCCTATGCGATGGCATTCTTGAAACAAAGCTACGGCAAATCCGGCAAGGATAACCTACCTTCTGCATGGTTAGAGAATCTTCCATTGGCTCACATTGCCTTGGATGATGCCATTCAGCAAGGAAGGTTATTTTGTAATCTCTTGCAAGCGAATTTAAAAAGAGAAGAAAAGTAGCTATATCATGTCCGGTTAAATAATTGTCATTGCGTACCGCTC
>NZ_JAYGHE010000103.1:0-21439 GCF_034931145.1 Nostoc sp. UHCC 0252
AAATTAAGGTTTTGATAGCTAATTGGTAGTGCCTTACCTGTTGCAAAGGCTCAGATTCCCGGCTTATTTTAAAAGTCGGGAATTTTGTTATAACCACTTCAGATGTGTGCTTCTATCCATTCTGATGGTACTGCGATCGCTGCATAAAATGGATAGCGTAACTTTTATCGCAATCAAAGCACGTCAATCTTGACTCCAATCTTGCAACTCTAGTGCTTCAATTCTACCGAAATGGCGCTGATTATGAGTGATCATAACTAGATTATTGGCGATCGCAACCCCAGCAATGAGCAAGTCAATATCATCGATGGGAATCCCTTCAAGGCGCAAGTTTGCGTAAATATCTGCGGATAAGGTGACTGATTGTTCGGTAAGGGGTAAGACAGTATTTTGGGCGACAAACTCCAAAAACAAAGCGAGTTGCTTTTGGGCATCACGGTGCTTTAACCCACTGAGAATTTCGTAATAAGTGATAATACTAATGTTGATTTTACGATAGGTTATCAAGTAATTCTGAAACTGAGCTACTACATTAGTATTACCTCGGAAAAACAAGGACAAGATATCAGTATCAATCAATGCTGGTTTCACGGTTTTGCCTTTGAGAAAATGCTTGCTGACGACGGATAGCAATCTCGTCTGAAAATTCGCCGTATGCTTCTTCTGACATATCGCTCCAGGAACCTGCGAACTGCATGATAGCAGCAGCATTATGATTGTTAGTTTCTGAGCTTAGTCGAAATCCGTGAATCATCTCATAGAGTTGTGATAACTTAGCATCTGGGATTTTCTGCACTTCTTCTAAGACTTTAATTCTCCATTCAGAATCGTGCATTAGCTAATCTCTCCTGATTTTCCAATTTTTAATTTTAATATAAATAACGCATTCCCCACGACTAAAGTTGCGGGATTTTAGTAAACAGATGCACAAGGATTTATAACTTGTGCAGACAGTAAAGTTAAAACTCAGATGCGGAGAGATTTCCAAATTGATCACATTAAACCGATGTCTCAGGGTGGTTTAACTACCATCGATAATTTGCAATTGCTGACACGTAAAGCCCATGTAGAGAAAACCCGTAGAGAGAATATAAAACGATAGTCTTCCAGCGATATCTCTGTATCCGTAGGTAATCCGAATTTTTCTGGTTTGGCAGGTTTAAAATGTATGGTGTCACTCAAAAGAGACTTATGACCTTAACCCTGAACTTGCCACCAGAATTAGAACAGTATCTTGCACAACAAGCTAAACAGCAAGGGCTTTCTGTCGAAACATATACCTTGCAGATTTTGCAAGAATATATTCTGCGAGAAGAGAAACAGTCTAAGTTAGTCAATGCGCTTCAGTCTTGGATTGATGAAGGTGACGCTGATGAGCAGCAAGAAACAGGAGAGTACTTAATTCAAGCCTTAGATGAGGATCGTTTATCTGATCGTAAATTATTCCCTGTTGAGTTAAAAGGTATAACTTGGTGAATCAGGTTATTCTGTTAGATTCAGGGCCACTAGGTTTAGTCACAAATCCAAAGTTGTCTGCTGAAAGCTTGGCTTGCACCCAATGGTTGCAAACACTCGTTCCCTCTGGCAGTCGAGTTATAATTCCTGAAATCGCCGATTATGAAGTGCGGCGAGAATTATTACGAGCAAACAAAGTTAAAGGTATTGCTCGTTTAGATGAGTTAAACCAACTTCTAGAATATTTACCCATCACAACAGCTGCAATGCGTCAAGCTGCATTATTCTGGGCACAAGCTCGTCAACAAGGACAACCAACTGCTGGTGATAAGACAATTGACGGTGACATAATTTTAGTAGCCCAAGCTGTAACTATTATCGATGCAGATGTTGCGATTGCAACAACTAATGTTGGTCATTTATCTAGGTTTGTTGCAGCCGATTTGTGGCAAAACATTAAAGTAAGTTGAGTGAAACCCAACATCATATTAGTTTAATGGTGGGTTTCACAGAATTTAACTACCTTGATTAGGCGGTATTTCTTCAGGTGTTGCTTCCGCCGGGGGAGCGAGTACCGCATCCGGCGCAATTTCTTCTACAGGAATCGGTTGCTTCTCCTCAATTTCTAAATCTGGTTGCGCTGCTTCCACTAATTCGGGAGATGGGGGATGTGGTGGAATCGCTTCTGGTACACTCTCGGTTTTGGCTTCGGTGTCGGTAGTAACTGTCTCCTCTACTGGTTTTTCTGGTATGGCAGTAGTTTTGTCGATAATCTCAACAGTAGGTTTCTCTGCCAGTACAGAGGTAATGTCTTCAGGTTTGGGGGTTGTGGGTGTTTTTTTACTCCCAGTTTGTTGTACCTTGTCTTTCACGCCACTGAAAGTACTACCAAGACCTTTTTGCAGCTGGCCTAGCCGTTCCTGAAGGGAGAATTTATTTACCTGTTCCTGAATGCCAGTTTTCACCGTCTCAGGACTAGGTACTTGAGTTTGTTGTACTTGCGGGGTCAGTTGGCGACGTAATGATAGAGTTTGCCAGCCAAACCAGACCAATAAAGCCACACTAGCCACATGACCCAGCAACAAACCTCCAGTAATGCGTGGTGCAAACACCCATAAGACTAAAGCATAGAACAGTCCTACGCCACTCCAGATAAAGTCATTCTTACGGTGGATTTCTGGAAAAAAGAAAGCTGCTATATAAATGGCTAAACTACCAAGACCGACCACTAAAGCTAGGACAAATGCCAGCATTATTTGGTTACTCCTTACTGCGTTCTTGAATTATTTCAATTTTGCAAATTTTGCCAGTCAATTGTTGATTTAGATACAATTTAAAATTAATTAGCCGCATTAGTTGCGGATTTTTGCCCTTTATTCAAGTCTTAAGGTCTTCTTTAGGGGAGAACGGAAAATATCGGACTACCCTTATAGGTAAAGGATCTGCAAGAGTTAGCCAGAAATTTTTTATGACACTACAAAGCTTTGGTGTGATTGGATTAGCCGTTATGGGTGAGAACATCGCTCTAAACGTGGAGCGCAATGGCTTCCCAATTGCAGTTTACAACCGCTCCCGAGAAAAAACGGATGCGTTTATGGCGCAGCGTGCTACAGGACGGAACGTCAAAGCCGCTTTTACCTTGGAAGAATTCGTTGCCTTATTGGAACGTCCCCGCAAAATTCTAGTAATGGTGCAAGCTGGTAAGCCAGTGGATGCGGTGATTGCTCAACTCAAACCCTTGTTAGAGGAAGGCGATATCATTATCGACGGTGGCAACTCTTGGTTTGAAGATACAGAACGACGCACTCAGGAATTAGAACCCGCAGGACTTCGGTATCTTGGTATGGGTGTCAGTGGCGGTGAAGAAGGAGCGCTAAATGGGCCTTCACTGATGCCTGGAGGTACAACAAGCTCTTATGAGTTTCTATCGCCAATTTTCAACAAAATTGCTGCCCAAGTCGATGATGGCCCTTGTGTAACCTATATTGGCCCTGGTGGTTCTGGCCACTATGTCAAAATGGTACACAACGGCATTGAGTATGGCGATATGCAGCTAATTGCTGAAGCCTACGATTTGCTGAAAAATGTCGCTGGATTAAACCCCAGTCAGCTACATGATGTGTTTGCTGAATGGAACACCACCGATGAACTCGATTCATTTTTGATTGAGATTACGAAGAATATCTTCCCATATATTGACCCAGAAACAAAAAAACCCCTGGTGGATTTGATTGTTGACGCAGCAGGTCAAAAGGGAACTGGACGCTGGACTGTACAAACTGCGTTGGAATTGGGAGTCTCTATTCCTACAATTACAGCAGCAGTTAATGCCCGGATTATCTCTTCGATTAAAGAGGAGCGGGTTGCAGCATCTAAAGCCCTCACAGGCCCCAGTGGCAAGTATGACGGGCAAACCAAGGACTTTATCAACAAAGTACGCGATGCTCTCTATTGCTCAAAAATCTGTTCTTATGCTCAAGGGATGGCGTTGCTATCCACAGCTTCAAAAACATATAACTGGAATTTGGATCTGGGCGAAATGGCGCGGATTTGGAAAGGTGGTTGTATTATTCGCGCTCGCTTTTTGAATAAGATTAAGAAGGCTTTTAGCGAAAATCCAGCTTTGCCTAACCTGCTGTTAGCTCCCGAATTTAAGCAGACAATTCTCGACAGACAGACTGCTTGGCGGGAAGTGATTGCGACAGCTGCAACAGTGGGAATTCCAGTACCCGCATTTAGCGCATCCTTGGATTATTTTGACAGCTATCGCCGCGATCGCTTGCCTCAAAATCTAACTCAAGCACAACGCGACTACTTCGGCGCACATACCTACCTGCGTCTTGATAAGCCCGGAAGTTTCCACACTGAATGGGTTCCCATTGCTGAAGCTAAGAAGTAAATTTTCACACACCTACGTCAGGATATTGTGAAAGGTTAAAAAGTTTCAGAATACAGTTTTAAGGGTGGCTCTGAGTTTCAGAGTCACTTTCTTTTTAGGGAACTCCAAAAAACAAATTATCCCGTTTTTGGAATCAAAACTACTTTTCCTCCCCTGCTCCCTGCTCCCTGCCCCCTGCTCCCTTGCCTCTTGTTCAACGGATACGCACAAATCCAGCTTCATTTATCAGTGTTTGCCCTTGATTTGTTAGTAGCATTTTGGCGTATGCTTCACCAACTTGTTGTTCTAAACTGTTATTATTCTGCTTGACTACGACAAACATTTGGCGTGTAATTGGATACTGACCTGTTTTAAAAGCATCGATGTTTAGCTGGTTTCGTTGCTTCGGACATTGATCGGGTTTAATCAAAGGTTCTGTGTAAGGAGCTACAAAATTGTTCCCTTGTTTAGCAATTGGCAGTGGTTTAATTCGACATTGGGGGACAACTTCGGGAGCCGAAGCGTAGTAAATGCCACCGCGATCGCTTGCTAATTTTCTCAGTCCATCCGTTGTATCGTAAACGTATACTACATTACTGCCAATTTTTTCTCCATTGAGAACGTTGTTAGCAAAGAACTCTACAGTGCCTCCGTCTTCAAAACGACGGGAGTAAGCAGTAATTTTTAGGTTAGGGCCGCCAACCTGATTCCAGTTAGTTATTTTACCAATGTAAATATCTTTGATTTGCCCCAAGGTTAGCCCTGGAATTTGCAGATCGGGGTGAATAGCGATCGCTAATCCTTCTAAAACCACTGGAATTTGCTTTAGGTTAAATCCCCGTTGTTGAGCTTGTTGATACTCTCTGTCTGCGATCGGACGGGAAGATTGAGAAAACGTCAGTTGTCCTTCCAATAACATCCGAATTCCTGTACCGGAACCTGGTGTAGCATTAATCGCATCGGTATAGCGTAATTGAAACTGTGGATGTGCTTTTTTGATTTCAGGATCTATATATTTCCGAATTGTTGCCCAAGATGTGCTGCCACCATAAAACCACGTTCCTTCGGGAGCAGTTACTGAACTAAAATCGGAGTTAACTTTTTTTACAACTAGATTAGAGTTGACTTTTTTCTCAACTAAATCGGAGTTGACTTTTTTCCCAAGAAAATAGGTTAGACCACCACAGATTACTACACCAAGCAAACCAATTAATAACCACAGCTTGATATTTTTCTTTGATTGATGAGTTGAACCCTCTGGCTTGATTGAAGCCGGCTTTAGCGGAGAGCTTTCGCGCAATCCTTGCCAAGTCAACGGTTCTACATTAGCTTCAATACAAATTGTTGGCAGCCAAATTGCCCCTGGATAATCAGACTTAAAATGTTCTAGGCGTTTGCGGGCTTTTTTTACAGAACTAAATAGTGACTTATTATTATGGGTAAATTCTTGGAAAAAATACCTTAAAAAATCTACGGCTACGGGGTCTGGGACAGGTTCCCGCATAATAATAACTTGAGGTAAATGTATTTGGGCAAGTTGGTTAGCTAATCCTAAACCATCACAAGAATTAAAAATTGCTAATTGTAATCCTTTATCAATGGCTTGCTTTAAAGCCTCCTTAAATTCCTCAATAGTTAAACTTTCTTTGTCGTTAAGTTCAATCCAACCTATCTGTCCATCTTCTTGACTTCCACTATGTCCCGTAAAAACAAAAATATGGTAGCCTTGTTCTTCCCAAAAAGCATCAGACAAATCTCGGCGGCTAGGCTTAATTAAACAGCGTACTTCTACTCCATCTCTCTCTAAGTCTTGAATTACCTTTAAGTCATCTTTTGTATTAATGCCGTCACTTCTGCCCACAACAACTAAAATTCTGACCTTAGTACTTTGAGGAACTAGTTTATTTATCTTAGTATTGAAGTTTTTGGGCGCACTGAGGGCAACTTCAGCGTTGGGATAGTGTTCTTCTAATAAATTCCATGCTTGCCAAGGAAGGCGGCGTAAACAGGTATCTTTGGCATCAATGATCACACGAATCTCATCATTTGACTGATTTAATTGTTGAGCGATCGCAATTAATCTATCCCGGATTGGTTGCCACCTGCTATCTCCAGAGTTGAGCCATTGATTCAGATAATTTTTGACTGCTCCCGTGTGTTCTACATGGGAATGAATCGTCACACTTTTAGGTGTAAGACGCAATCCCGGTGCAGGAGCAACACAAGAACGTACAGCTTCGATTTGACGATAAGCTGACTGCCATTCATTAAATGATGATTCTAAATCTGGTGGTAATGGAGGCAAAAACCCTTCCGTTTCTTCATCCAAATTCTTTGCCGTCAGAATTACCAGAAACCCATCTTGTGAGTTGTGTCTAAGTTTCAACTTGACGATCGCCATTCCTGTCTCCTTTTGTTTGTCTTAAACAACAAACTCTTCCGTCAGACTTGTTTCCCCTAACACTATTTTGACACTGAATTTTTCCTCGTGTTGGCAGCTAAACTCTAATTGCATCCAGTCGTCTGCATCCCTTGCTTGCACTTCCATACCAGTGTTCCCGGCTTCATCAAGGACAATCATTTGTAAATCTGGTGGCAGATGAATAGAATCATCGCCAGGGTAAATCCGCAGGCGAATATCAAAAACTTCACTATCTGTAGGAGTTAACTGTAATAACAACAGCACTTGGCTTTCCAAGCTAATCACCTTCGCCCGACTGATGGAGTTAGTTGAACGAATTATTGTGCTACTACTTCTCAAATTATTAGCAAACACTAACTCTGGCGGTTGCCAATCTGTCTCAAAAATTCCTGTAACCCATTGACGCAGATTTATTAATAGCGTTCGTCTATGTATAATCTCGAAAAGAGGATCAAAGGATTGCAGTTGTGCTATTTGGAGTATTGCTGGTGATTCAGCCGTCTCCCTTGCTGGGAGAAATCCTAGTAATTCTACATAATCTAATTGCTGACTAAACTGAACTCCTACATAACCAATGCGTTCTTGTGTCATCGTTAGAGGCAAGACTATAGCAGCCTCACCCGGTAATACTGGACGACATTCAAGCTTACCGACACCCGGCAAGACTAAATCAGCAACATCAAAAATTGCCCTTAAAGCATGATGCCAACTGTCGCCTTGATTTAAGGCTGTCTCAATGTTCAGCCATTTGAGGTAGCTGTGAACAGCATAAACAGCCAAAGTATTCAGATAAACTTGTTTCCCCTTTTGGGGGTTATCTTGCTGGGTGGCAAATTCCTCAGCCCAACGGTGGGCATTTTGGGGGAGAGGGACACTTAAAATATGTGGTTGTGTGTTAGTCATTAGTCAGATCCGAAATTCATACCAATCTCTTTTAACAGGGGAAGGCAATTTTTCTTCCAGTGGGAGTAGAGAGTTTGATTGCTTATATTTAACTCTCTGGCAATATCAGCGATTTTATGAGGTGGTTGTTCCAGAAGTAAGCGCATTGCCAATAAGTGACAATGACATTCTGGATTTTTGCGGGGATGACTAGCTGTTAATTTTCCCTCTTCATCTTGCTCAATATATTGCCAGATACGTTTACCAAGGGATTGGCGCTCAACTTCTTGGATTTGGGCAATTTTGATATCCAACAAATTTAAAGAAATAGTTTGTGACTGACGGTCTGGCAAAATATTCAGCAGGGTTGTTTCGTCACCCTCATCGTTACGGGTAAGTCTGTCTAAACTTATGGTATAATTACTATCTGGTCTGTATAAATCTTTAATGCGCCACTTGAGATAGCCATTAATCCAGATTACTAGGCTTTGTTGGAAAGAAGGCGATACTCCTTTGGAGTCACTTTGTGAACGCGCTTCAAACTTGCAAATTTTCCGGCTCACCCATTCCCAAGTTTGATTTAAGGCTTCTAAATAGTCTTGGTGTCCAGACTTATAAATGCCAGGGAGTTGTTGAACGACCATAAGCAGTCTATTTAATGCTTTCTGCCTTTCTAGACTGGGGTCTGGGTAGCTGCATACCTCATCAATCAGTTTTTTAAGTTGTTCATCCACAACGGTTTTGCTCCCAAGCTGCTATGGTGCTGTTAATTGCTTACCTGAAAGACAACAAAGCTTTTGCTGCTTGAGTTTACCTGATTTTTAATTGACTTATTACGTGTGAATCTTATAAATATCAACAAGTTTTTATTACTCTTGCTAGAGAAAATTCATAGAGAGCATGGCACGCAGTTAAACTAAAATCCAAAAGCCTTGGAAATTAAGGTTTTACACTGATTTTTTCATGAACAACAAGATCCCCGACTTCTCAAAGAAGTCGGGGATCTGAGCTTTTAGGGTAATTCATTTCATAAAATTAGGACTTACGCACACTCTACGAATTCTTGGCGTTCTTGGCGTCTTGGCGGTATGCCTGCGGCACGCTACGCGAACGATAAATTAAGCTTTTCGGCAATTTTTGCGTAAGTCCTGAAAATTACAAAACAGCCAAAAATAAATACGAGGCAAAGGGCTGATGTAAATTGTTTGAGTAGATTGATTTTTAAGGATTGTTATTACCAAGATATTTTGCTTTTAACTCTTCTAATTCTTCATCTATTTTGCTTTTACTCGTAGGCTGAGATGTCGGGTTTGGTGGTTGTATTTTATTTGGTTTAGGTTTGTTGCCACCCAAAAATTGGGTTTTCATTTCCTCTAGTTCCTGATCAACTTGACTAGGAGATGGGGATACAAATGTGGGTGGAGAATTGGGTGCTGATTGAGGGATAGGTTTTGGCGCTATTGCTGGTGTGGCTGCTACTTGCGACTGTTGATTTAAATCTTTGAGAACTTCGTCTACTGTTTGATAACGCCGAATTGGAATGCTTTCTAACATTTTGTTGAGAATGCGACTCAACTCATTACTAACAGGAGTTTTCAAATATTGCTGCCAAACCCAAGCATCGTTGCTTGTATCATAAGAGTCGAAGGGCGATCGCGCTGTTAATAAATTAATACAAGTAGCACCCAAACTGTAAATATCGCTGGAAAATACAGCCCTACCCCTCATTTGTTCCGGGGCAACATATTCTGGACTACCAATACTAGTACCAGTTTGATTTAAGGCAGCGCCAGTGGCAGATTTAGCAGCACCAAAATCTACTAAAACTAGTTTGCGATCGCTCTCGCGTAAAATAATATTTTCTGGCTTAATATCACGGTGAATTACGTGTCTAGCATGGCAAAATTGCAAAACTGACAATAGATCATTCAATAGTTGCCGGATTTGCGTTTCACTAAAAGCACCTCTATGCGCTAATACCTGGGCTAAGTTATGCCCATCAATGAATTCTTGTACAAGATACTGCCGGTCTTCTTGGGTAAAATACGCCAGTAATTCGGGAATTTGAGGATGTTTGCCCAATTCATCTAACTGCACCGCTTCTTGGTTAAATAACTCTACGGCTTTTGCCAGAGTGTTAGTGCCTTGAGATTGAGGATAAAATTGCTTAATTACACAGCGTGGTTTTGAGGGTTTATCTTCATCCACAGCTAAGAAGGTTTTGCCAAAACCACCTTGTCCGATTGGTTTGATAGCACGATAACGTTCTCTGAGGAGTAATTTTGCACCGCAAGTCACGCAAAAATTGACATGATTGGGATTTTCAGGCTTGGGACAATGGGGATTAAGGCAGTAGCTCATACAGGCGATCGCTCTTATATCTCTTTATTTTCTCCTGTCCCAGATAAAATGGGGTTTAGATTCACTAATTATCCAGTATCAGGCTTTGACGCTTTCTGCTCTTTAGAGCAAGTCATTACTCATAATCAAGAGCGTAGGCGCAGCCCGTCGTAGATATGGCTCATAGTTTAACCTATACGCAATATCTACGACGGGCTATTCGGTGTCGTACTGCTACTAGCTAACTAGCCGATACCTTCTATAACTGGATGGAAGTAAAAGGCAAACCCCAATACTGTATAAGCAGCTAATAATAAAGTGCCTTCGAGCCAATTGGATTTACCATCAGAACTAATACTGTTTGCAATCAACACTGACGCAACCACAGCTACTAGTTCAAAGGGTTGGAAATCTAAATCCATTGGTTGTCCTAATATCCGCCCTGCTATAACTAACACGGGCGCGACAAATAGGGCAATCTGCATACTTGATCCCACAGCTACCGAAAGGGAAAGATCCATTTTATTTTTCATTGCTACGGTGACTGCTGTGGCGTGTTCAGCCGCGTTACCGACGATGGGAACCAAAATCACCCCGGTAAACAGCGCCGTCAAACCTAGCTGAGATGTCGCCACTTCTAGAGAATCGACCAACATTTCTGACTCAATTGCCACCATTAAGGTACATACTAGCAACACGCCAACCCACAACATCATATTTGGTTTAGCATGAGGGGTTTCCTCTTCTTCTGTCTCCGCTACACCCACATCATATAGATAGGAGTGGGTTTTCATCGAAAATAGCAGCGTTAAGGCATAAACCAGGATTAACACCACAGCAACAGCAATAGAAAGATTTTGCAGTGTTTCTTCGTTAATTCCTTGAGAGGTATAATTCATTGCCGTTGGCATCAACATGGCAATCACCGCTAAATTCATCGAATCAGCATTCACCCGCGCCACAATTGGCTGAAATGTCTGTTCTTTGTAGCGCAGTCCTCCCAAAAGCATGGAAAAACCCATCACCAGTAGTAAGTTGCTAATAATCGATCCCGTGATACTAGCTTTGACTACATTTATTAATCCAGCATTCAGCGCTACTAAGGCGATGATTAGTTCCGTAGCATTGCCAAAGGTAGCATTTAACAAGCCCCCCATTGAAGGCCCCACTACAACAGCAATTTCTTCTGTGGCTGTACCCATCCAAGCTGCTAAGGGCAAAATTGCCAATCCAGCTGTAATGAAAACTGTCAATTCTCCCCACTCCAGAAAGTGGGCTGCTAGAGAAACTGGGATAAATAGTAATAAAACCAGAAGAATAATGTTTTTAGTTGACATTTGTTGCCTTGGTATGAAGGTATCATTCACAGCGATAAATCCTGAATTTTAAATTTGGAGTGTTGAATTAACAATTACTTTTACTCAGCACTCCAATAGGATACTCTCAACCGCCTGTAGAGCAATTCAGAAATTGTACGGTTTTCAGTTCAATAGTCTGTATGTAAAATAAGATTGCGATTTAAGGAGTTTTCGTAATTTTTTGTTGCAAAAGTATGAATTTGAGCCAAATTATTACACCAAAAATGGGTTTTAATGTATTAAAAGACAATTAAAATTTTGATTGGCGCTGCTAACTACAAAACCCCTAACCGATTCCTTGTTCAATGGCTAATTACATTTAAGCCTTCAGGGAAAGGGCTGTGCGATAACGCAGATTTCCCACTAGAATAAGAAAGATTTGTCAATAATTTGGTTGGATCCCATAGTTGTTGTTTATACCGGATTTTGTGCCCAAACTATTGTAGAAAGCTTTACGCACAATGTTTTCGGTGCAACTGCAAGTTTTTTGTTTTGGATAAATATACATGACTTCTGCTGCTGAAATGCCAGCTAGCTCTGGCTCAACGTTAACATTACATTCAGATCCCAAAAACACTCATGAAACCGATCCCCTGAGAAAGGCTAATGGTGTTTATGTGACGGTGCATGGTCATTTTTACCAGCCACCAAGGGAAAACCCTTATCTGGACGCAATTGAACGCCAACCGAGCGCTGCACCTTTCCATGACTGGAATGAGCGGATTCATTGGGAATGCTATCGTCCGAATGCCTTTGCCAGAGTCTTAAATGACCAAGGCGAAGTGGTGAAAATCGTCAATAATTACGAGTATTTTAGTTTTAATATTGGGCCAACGCTGATGTCGTGGCTAGAACGCTACGATGTGGAGGTTTATCAGCGCATTTTAGAGGCGGATGCCAAGAGTAGCGATCGCTTGCATGGTCACGGCAATGCGATCGCGCAAGTATACAATCACATCATCATGCCTCTGGCGAACGAACGCGACAAATATACCCAAATTCGCTGGGGTAAAGAAGACTTCCGCTCTCGCTTTGGCCGTGATCCCGAAGGGATGTGGTTAGCAGAAACCGGTGTGGATTATGCCACCCTCGAAGCTCTTGTTGCTGAGGGTATTCGCTTTATTATCCTTGCACCATCTCAAGCACTGCGTTGCCGTCCCGCCCCCACTCAAGATCATCCCAATCCCGAATGGATCGAAGTTGGCGGTAGTCAGATTGATTCTACTCGTCCCTATCGTTGTTATTTGAAGCCCACATTAGATACTTCATCTTCGCCTCTGAGTGCGATCAAGGAAGGGAATGGGGATAGTAACCACTCCCCACTCCCCACTCCCCACTCCCCCCCTTACATTGATATCTTCTTCTACGATGGCCCGATATCGCGGGACATGGGTTTTAGTGATGTCGTTTATAATTCCAGCCACTTTGCTGGACGTATCGGCTCGGCCGTGCGTGGGGATCATCGTCCGACACAGTTAATCTCTGTGGCAACGGATGGTGAAACCTTCGGACATCACAAGAAGGGAACTGAGAAAACTTTAGCCTACGCCTTTACTAAAGAGTTTCCCCAGCAAGGTTGGACGGTGACGAACTTCGCTCACTATCTCAGCCTCAATTCTCCTGGTTGGGAAGTGGAATTAAAGTCAGTCACAGCCTGGAGTTGCGCCCACGGTGTAGACAGATGGCAAGATGACTGTGGTTGCGGTGGAGAAGGTGGTGTTTGGCATCAGAAATGGCGTCGTCCCTTGCGGGATTCCCTAAATTGGCTGCGGGATCAGCTAACTGAGGTGTATGAAGAACATGGCAGACAGTTATTTCGTGATCCCTGGCTAGCACGAGATGAATATATCCAAATACTGCGCGATCGCACTGCTACCAATGTCAACCGTTTCCTAGCCCGTCATCAAACCCACAAACTAACCGCAGCAGAACAAGTAGACGCTCTCCGGCTATTGGAAATGCAGCGTCACGCTTTATTGATGTTCACTAGTTGCGGTTGGTTTTTTGAAGAAATTTCCCGTCCAGAGGGGACACAAATTCTCCGCTACGCCGGCCGTGCTTTGGAATTAGCAGGGGAAGTGGCTGGTGTGCAGTTGGAAAAGGGCTTCGTCAAACGTCTTGGTTTAGCCCCCAGCAATGTCGATGACTTCAAACACGGTGGCGAAATTTATCGGCAACTCGTGTTAACTGCCCAGCTTGGCTTTAAGCAAGTAGCAGCCCATTACGCCATTACTTCCTTATTTACCAATCACAAACCAGCAGAAACGCACAATTCTTTGCCTAGAAAGGATGCTGCTGATAAACAGTCTCAGCGTTACCAGAAAAAGGTTTATTGCTACGCTGCTAATGAGCTAGATTACCAACTGCAACGCATGGGATCGCTAACTCTGGCTGTAGGAAATTTAAAGCTGGTATCAGAGATTACTTGGGAAAGTGAGCATTTGGTATTTGCGGTTCTCCATTTGGGAGGCTGGGATTTTCACTGCTGCATTCAACAATTTACTGGACGGCGTGACTATAGCCAATTAAAAGAAAAGCTATTTGGCGCACTAAAACAAGCTAGTGCAGCTCATACTATCTTGGCAATGACACAGCTATTTGGCGAAGAAGCTTTCAACTTGCAAAATCTATTTGCTGAAGAACGCCACCGGATTATGGGGCTGCTTAGTCAGGAAACGCTGACACGTTTAGGGCAGTTGTATACTCAAGCGTACCGTGATAATTATGGTGTGCTGATGGCGTTTCATCGAGATGAAATAGCAGTACCGCAAGAATTGCAGGTAGCAGCCGATATTGCTTTGGGGCATCGCTGTCTGATGACATTGCGATCGCTTGAGCAAGATATCGCTGATCCCCAAAAGAGTTGGAGTCACATATTAGAATTGGAAGCGATCGCTACTGAAGCAAAACATCTGCGTTGTCGGCTGAATATTCCCGACGGTAAGCAGATGTTAGAACAGTTAATTGCGCGATCGCTTTGGCAATTGTTGCACGATGCCAATGGTAGCTTTAATGCAGATATCCAGATATTGGAGCGATTGATTGATGTCGGGGATCAACTAAATATTGATGTTTCCCTACAGCGATCGCAAGAACTCTATTTTAGTTGTCTGCAAAGTCAGATAGCGCCGGTGTGTATTACTAGCTTTGGGAATGAAGCAGGTAATCAGTGTCTTCAGTTGCTCAAGTTGGGTAAAAAGTTAGCTGTTGATGTTAGCGTGATCTCAAATCAGTTAGGGATGTAGCCCCGCATTTCTCACTCTTCTCAAGGCGTTTGATGGAGCAGAGGAGAAGTAATGAGTAACGAGTAATGAGTAATAAGTAAAAACTTCTTACTTATTACTTCTTACTCATTACTTATTACTCTCCCCGGCACTTGTGCAGGCTTTAAGAGGTGTGGTGAGAAATCCGGGTAGCGCATCACAGCCATGCATTGGTGTCAACTTAAGTCAAAACCTCGTTCCCAGTTAGAGATTGGGAACGAGGTCAATCAAGTTCGGATAAAAATTTCACGCAAGGAAAATGGGAAAATTTTCCCTTTTTCTTTTTAATTTCTTTTACTTAACTAGCGATCGCAATGGTAAGGATAAAGCCATTCACACCTGAAGAGTCCGTGGGTATGTTTCTCAAAAAAGGTTCCTGCATGGCGACTACGTGATATATCGATCCCAGCTTTCGTTTTAATCTCATATAACCAAGGAAAGGATACTATTAAAACAGCTATGACCGCGAAGAGGTAAAAAATCGTAGTTTTAATATTGAACAATCTTAGAGAATTGCTATTGTGATTTTGAGGCATAGATCGTGATAAATTAATAGCTCATCCAATCCTAACCTAAAGTTTAAAATATCGCTGGAAGCGGGAATCAATGTTGCTTGATTTCTGCTGATTGCACGTTAAACAGAGGGTTTGTAGATTGCTAATATCATTTTGACCACCACGAAAGAGGGGAATAATATGGTCAATACTGAGGTTAGTTTCTCCGGTAGTTTCACCGCAGCTTTGGCACTGATATTTGTCACGTTCAAAAACATATTTTTTCACTTCTGGCGGGATACGAATGCGGGGAGTTTTGCTCATTTTCTCTCTAGTTATTAATAAACTTTTCCAAACTTGGTACATCTACCCAACTTGCTTTTGTATGAGATTCATGGGATAAATCCATCAACAACTGAGAATAAATTCCTTCTCGCAGCGATGGTATAATTTCCTGATTGCGTTCAATTCCTTGCACCCATTGGTCTACTACGCGGATAAATGCTGAGATGCGCCCATCAGCATAATTTTTGGGAAAAATTAACCGATTTGGTATTTCTATTTCCGTCAAGGGTTTACCTGGCTGGGAACCCCAAACACGAAAACCGTGGATATAATCTTTTTGATTCTCACTGCCTACAATTAATGTACCGCGATCGCCATATACTTCTACCCAATGGGTTCTCGGTGCGTGAACAACTGCACTGATAGAAAGTTGGCAAGGTGTACCATTCGCTAATTCCAGGGTTAATATACAGTTGTCATCTGTATTCACTGGCTTAGATTCCCCACTAACAGGTTCAATTCGTGTAGGAATCGCAGTAGTTAAATGGGCGCTTAATCTACGGACTGGCCCAAATAACCAGTGAATGTAATCAAAGGCGTGGGAACCCAAAGATCCTAATGCACCGCCTCCTTTTTCTTTATCAGAATACCAATTCCAAGGGCGTGAAGTATCAGCACGAGAAGAACCTAACCAATCAATTTTAATTAGGCGCAACTTACCTACATAGTCTTCTGATAATAGTTCAGCAAACAACTGCCATGCTGGTACAAAGCGAAATTCAAAGTCTACAGTTGCAATAACGCCTTTTGCTTTAGCTAACTGATAAAGTTCTTTAGCTTCAACTGCATTTAGGGTTGTAGGTTTTTCTAGTAATAAATGTTTCCCAGCGTGCAATACGGTTTTTGCCATTTCATAGTGCAAAAATGGCGGTGTAGAGATACTGACTGCTTGCACTTCTGGTAATGCCACAATCTCAGCCAGAGAATCAGAAGCGTGGTGAATATTATAGGATTCTGCTATAGCTTTGGCTTTATTTATATCTCGGTGATAAACAGCAACTACCTCAGTTTGAGGATGTGCTTGAAAGCCCGGTATGTGGACTTTTTGACCAAATCCAGTACCTGCGATCGCAATTCCAATCATATAATTTTTGTTCCTATATTTATGTGATTTTTATTATCGTAAAACTCTAATTGTCAAAGGATAACGATAATGCTCACCCTTGTAAGCTTTGACGGAGGCAAAAGTCACTACAAACAATTGTAATACCAGTTTGAATGACAATAATGACATAAGTACAGCTAGCAAGCCGTTTAAAGTGTTTTTTATTTCATTAGATGAACCGTTGTTAGTCAAAATTATACTCAAACTAACTGATAATAAAATTAATGATATTGCTATGACGATTAAGGTATATAATGTTAAAGAAAATTGAAAATTTATTGATTCCTTCCCTTGTAAATCAATCCAGGGATATTGGGTTTTTTTTAATCGCCAAATCAGTAGTGGTGCTAAAAGATTTAAAGGTAAATATAAAGGAATACCAAGAAATACTAGAAAAACCAATAATATCCATCCTAATAAAGCCGAGAAATGACACAACACCGCCCATATACGCATTTGTTGTTTAGGTTTTGATCTCATGGCTTTTTATGTGTAAGTGGATTTATCAGATAATTACCCACTGTAATTATCTATAAAAAGCCGAAAAAGAGCAAAAACTTAAAAGCTAAGTATTTCTCTTTCAGAATTTTTGATAAAAGGTTCTATTTCCCAGAGTATACCCTCTTGTGGCAGCAGCGCAACTTCTAAGCTTTTGAGGATTTTATCAACTTGAGTGATGGCGTAACCGCCCGCCGCAGGCGATGGTCTCCGACCGGCCGGAGGTAGGGTGTTGATTTTGATGAAATTTAGTGATTTTCGGTTCATGCTATTTTTGTGAGAGTCAAAAATATCTCTCCTGTCATTGCGAGCGGAGCGAAGCAATCGCCTGGGATTGCTTCGCTCCGCTCGCAATGACTACACAAATTTTGCATGATTTTTTACCTCCTCAAAAAGCATAGAGTCAACACCCTAGACCGGAGGTCATCGCAATTTGAAAACAATCTGACAGTTTATACTGAGTACTGGCGCAAGCAACCAGTGGGGATACTCAATAGCAAGGTTAATATTTGAAGAAGAAGTCAGAATTCAGGAGTCAGAATTAATCAGTGGGGGATTCAGACCCGCCACTGAATTGTTGTACCACTAAATCTTCTCTTTCAGAGACGCTGCGCGAACGATTTAGTGGTCTTCAATCCCTTGATTCATCCGCTCTTTCGTTCAAAATTCATTCTGAATTCTGGCTCCTGACTCCTGAATTCTGTTTCGATAACTTACGCATAAGATATCCGCTCTATGCTGTAAACTTAATAACACTAAAGAATCTTCAATATGCGAGTTCAAATAACTGTAGTTGCGATCGCAGCAATGTTAGTGAGTGGTAAAAATCTAGAGGCCCTTGCAGACTCGCAATCATCTACTCAAGATGGAGCTAGTGAAGTTGCGACACCAGAAGCTACGATCCATATAGAGGGAGGATACGCCCAATATGGTGATTATATAGGAGTTAGTTTAGGAGATAGCCAGACACTGGAAATTTCCCAAAAAGTCGTCAAAGATATTCAGATTCGTTTTATTAATAACAGAGGTCTGCCAATCAGAGGGCGAACTCAGAAAGATTTTATCATTGGTTTGCTGAGACTCAAACCAGGTCAGGTATTCCGTGAAGATTTACTTCAAGCAGACTTACAACGATTGAGGAGATTAGAGTCATTTAATCAAGTCAATGTCTACTCTAAAGAAGACGCTTCTAATGTTAATATCGTTTATGCAATCAAAGAACGTAGCTTCCCTTCTATCATTTTAGGAGGCGGTAATAACGATGACGTTGGGCTATACGGTAGGGTGGGTTATAGAGATGAAAATGTTAGCGGACTGAACGATAGATTAAATACAGTTTTGCAGTTCAGCACTAGAGATGTCCAATTTAATGGTCAATTCACTAGTCGTTATCGTTCTGAAGAACCAAACCATTTAGGCTATAGCATTAGAGGTTTTCGTAGTCGAAATACATCGGGAACCTTCAATGACGATATCAGATTGGCTAACGGCAGCAAAGTGCGAGAAGGAAGATTTGGTGGTTCTGTAGCACTTTTACGAGCTTTCGATGAGTGGGATACATCTGTAGCGCTCAACTATACCAGAATTAGTCTACGCAATCAAGAATATAACGTTGTCCAGGTCGATAGATTGGGGAGTCCTCTATCTGTGAGCGGGACTGGAATTGATGACCTATTTACAGTATCATTTGCTGTATCCAAAGATCAACGCGATCGCCGAGACAATCCGACTCAAGGATCAATTCTCACCTTCAGCACAGAACAAGCGATTCCCATCGGACTGGGGAATATTTCCAGCAATCGCTTACAAGGAGATTATATTCATTATTTTCCAGTTAGTTGGATAGGTAATGGTAGATCAACAGATAATCCAGAGATGTTGGCGATTAATTTACAAATTGGCACAACTATTGGAAACTTCCCACCAGCCGATGCTTTTAATATTGGCGGAATAGATTCTGTCAGAGGTTACGGTTATGGTAAAGTTGCCAGTGGCCGGAGTTATGGTTTAGCTTCGGTGGAATATCGGTTCCCAATTTTTCAGTCAGTAGGGGGAGTTGTCTTTACTGACTTCGCCTCAGATTTTGGGTCTAGCGATACCGTGTTAGGAGAACCAGGAGTCTTACGAGATAAACCAGGAAGCGGCTTTGGTTACGGCTTAGGATTGCGGCTGAACTCACCTTTTGGGTTGATTCGAGGCGACTTAGGAATTAGCGACCAAGGAGAAGTTAGATTTGAAGTTACTACAGGTCAACGATTTTAATTCCATTAATTTTTACCTTGTATTGAGACAAAATGGGAGAGAAGCGATCGCTCATTTTGGTATTTTTGAAAAAATTGCGGCGGGTATTATGAAAAACTTGCAAGTTGTAGAGAAAGAGTTTTCATCTGTCCCGATTATTGATATCAGCACCTTGGTTTCTAGAAAAGGAAATCTCTATTCCGTTGCATCTCAAATTAAACAAGCGTGTCGAGGCTGGGATAACGCTAACATCCATGATTTTCGCGGAACTTATGGTGATTATGTGTTAAACAAGGTATCCAAGGTTTTCCCAGAATTGCGACGAGCAGTATTATAAGGTTTTAACGTGTCGCGGAAGTCCCCACCCTCAATGTACTCATAGGGTGGGGATAGGGAGCGGACGGCGACGATTCCAACTCCGACCAATATCAATCTATTGATTGATTAGGGAGTGGGTTGGATAAGGAGTCGTCAATCTTGGGGCTAGGCAACCTATCGATCCAATCTTCGACCAACTGCGTAACTGTTTTTTCTTTGCTGTTCGCATAAGCCTTAAGCTTGTCATTTCGTTTCTGCGACAATCTAACTCTGATGGATCTTTCTTTCATGATGTATCACCGCTATGGATACATATATGTTATGATGTAAATGGTTGTTGACCCACCCACTCGACTCATATAACAAACGGCCACAGTAGCGGTAAGACGCTTGCCTAGACTAAGAGCGAGAGAAAGGGGGAAAGACTTCGGTCACTGGTTCGCATGGTTACGTCCTGCGGTAAAAATAAGCCATACAGAGGTGTACGGAAAAGTAATAAAACTGTCCTCGGTTGGCGGACGGCTGCGCGGGTTCTCTCCATGAAGAGATAAAACTGGGCAACCAGTAGAAACGCTGTGTAAGGCCATCATCGGGTTTAGTCCCGAATATCCTTGTGATATACCCAACGTGGCAACGGCGAATGAGACGCGAAACGATGATGGTTGTTATTTTGAAGCTCCGGCTTCAGCGTAGCAAGCCGGAGTACTTCACACCATGTATTCTCTGCTGAGTTTCCTTTTGCTGAGGTTCTTGTATGTCAGATGCGCGAAAGGGTAGGTGTACAAATTCCACAGCCCTAAAAAAGTGCCTCTATCCCCACACCAGCAAGCATTTCACCCCGCTAATTACCCATTCGTTATCCGCGCAATCTCTGAAATGCTTACAAAAATTGGGTTTCAGCCTTTAAATTTTCCTGACACTCTTTCCAAACGAATTCTCTAATGCTATGATTGCTCAAGAATCGCGCAACCGCACCTTGAAAACTAAATACAGCTTGGGTTTCAGGCTCCCGCTATTGCAATTCATCAAAATCCCTATTAGGGATTGAAACCGTAACCCAGGACTGCTACCAAAATTACGCATGATTTAAGATTGCAATTCATCAAAATCCCTATTAGGGATTGAAACAGACTGGGCAGATTTACATATCATTCCGATCGAAAATTGCAATTCATCAAAATCCCTATTAGGGATTGAAACTTATCTAAACCTACCCTATACGATTTATCTGTAAATTGCAATTCATCAAAATCCCTATTAGGGATTGAAACTTACCTTCTTCGAGCTTGAGGTTGAAGAAACCTAGTTCAATTGCAATTCATCAAAATCCCTATTAGGGATTGAAACGCAAAAGCTGAACGTATTGCTATATTAAGCGCGGCTATTGCAATTCATCAAAATCCCTATTAGGGATTGAAACCATGAGAATTTAAACCAGAACTGAGGAGCTAAAGATTGCAATTCATCAAAATCCCTATTAGGGATTGAAACAGCGCGATCAGCTTACAGACTTGCACGCCTAAGATTGCAATTCATCAAAATCCCTATTAGGGATTGAAACGGAATACTGCTTAAAGCTAATTCCGATTTATGAAGATTGCAATTCATCAAAATCCCTATTAGGGATTGAAACTTGGGAATAGGTATCGCTTGCTGACTTTAGGATTTATTGCAATTCATCAAAATCCCTATTAGGGATTGAAACTCACCAGACCAACGCCGCACCGAGGGATTGCCGGATTGCAATTCATCAAAATCCCTATTAGGGATTGAAACTCTTTTTATGGTGGTGGCGACGGCTTTGATGGAAAAATTGCAATTCATCAAAATCCCTATTAGA
>NZ_JAYGHE010000104.1:0-20134 GCF_034931145.1 Nostoc sp. UHCC 0252
TAGCAGTACTATTGCTAATTTATTTTCATGCAGCCGCAGTTTTTTATCAAGGCGAATTAGGCGAGTTTTATATCCAAAATGATTTACTAAGCCCTATTCTTGGATGGTTTATTTTTTTCGTTCATCAGTGGCACATGCCATTGTTTTTTTTAATTTCTGGGGCTGCCTCTTGGTTTTCTCTTCAGTTGCGAACACCGATGCAATATGTGAACGAGCGCTTTGGGCGACTATTAATCCCTTTCATATTTGGTACGCTGGTGTTGGTTCCTCCTCAAGTCTATTACAAACTTCTTACTCGTCACCAAGATATCGGTTCCTATTTGCAGTTTTACCCACAGTTTTTTAACGGGATTCGTCCTCAAGGTAATTTTGAGTGGGCGCACCTATGGTTTGTGATTTACCTATTTGTGCTGTCTATTGTTAGTCTCCCTCTATTATTATTCTTTAAGCAACAGATAGATTGTTACTGGTATTCTAATATTGCAACTTTTATGAAACAGCCAGGAGCAATTTTCTTGCCTGCTTTACCATTGGCTATGGTTGAAGGCGCATTCCGTCCCCGATGGTTTGGTTTTCAAAATCTTTATGATGACTGGGCAAATTTGTTGCTGTACTTTTGTTATTTTGTCTATGGTTTTCTTCTCTGTTCTGACAATGGATTTAGACAAGCAATTGCTCAATACCAAAAGCTGATGTTGTTTATAGCAATAGCTACCATGTCCGTTATCTATGGAATACAGGTAACTGAGACACTTCCTGTACGTGGCTATTCTGTGGGATATATTCTTTACCAAATATTGCGAGCTATCAACTCTTGGTGCTGGGTTACTGCTATACTTGGGTTAGGTCAGCGATATCTATCATTTAGTAATAATATCCTGCAATATACAAGCCTTGCAGCTTATCCAGTTTACTTGCTGCATCAAACAGTTTTGGTAGTCATCTCTTTTTATATAGTGAAATGTAATTTAGGTACAACAGCGAAGTTTTTAATTATTAGTACAGCAACTGTTTTAGTGACCATTGCTTTATATGAAATTTTAATCAAACGGTTCAATATTACTCGATTTTTCTTTGGATTAAAGCCTAGTAGAATCAACAATTAAAATAAAGATAACAATAAAATTAATAAATTGTATGTCTCAAGTTTCGATTATAATTCCTACTTTAAATGAAGCAGCCAACTTAGAACGTACATTGCACCAACTGACTTTACTTAATCCTCCTGCTTTTGAAGTGATAGTGGTAGATGGTGGCAGCGAAGATGAGACAGTGAAGGTGGCAAAGCAAATTTTTGGGTCATTTAATCGGACTTTAAATGTACAAGTTCTTTCATCTCAACAGCCAGGACGTTCTATTCAGATGAACTATGGAGCATCATCTGCAACTGGAGATTTTCTTTGTTTTCTTCATGCAGACACTTGGGTTCCAGATGATTTAATCAGCGTTATCAACAAGACTTTGGGAGAGCCTAACGTTGCCTGTGGAGGGTTCATTTCTCTGATGAGTGGATCTCAAACAACTCGTTGGGGTATTTCTCTACATAATTATTTAAAAACCTACTATGCACCATTGTTATTTAAGCCTCATCTCTTTTTTCGAGGATTGCGTCTGTTGTTTGGAGATCAGGTAATGTTCTGTCGCCGCATTGATTTTTGGGATTGTGGCGGGTTTGATCGGGCATTGCCGATTATGGAGGACGGAGATTTATGTCTGAAATTGGTTAAAAAGGGACGTATTTATCTGGTGAACCGTATTGTCCAGTCTTCAGATCGTCGTGTGGCAAAATGGGGTAGCTGGAAAGCAACTGCAATTTACCTTTACATTGGGATTTTGTGGGGGATTGGCGTTGATGCAAATTATCTCAAACAATTTTATCAAGATATTCGCTGATTTAGGCTCCAGTCATAGTAAAGATAGGATATCCGCGTTGAGGCATTAAGAGGATAGTCTGTTTTCAAGTAGTAGCTAATGTATTCAGGAATTGAGGGGGCAACCTTTAAAAAATCCTGACGATACCACTTGAATATTTGATTACAGTAAAGCGTTTTGCTCTCAATGTCATAATGAACTTTTTCTGGATTATTTATAAAACGACGCGCATCTTCATCTAATTGCTGACTCACCTGCTCAGGAAAGTAAGCTTCTGAACGGAGTAAAGGACAACCAACCGAAGCACAAACGATCGCAAAATGAATTTGTGGCTCCTGCAATTTGTCACGCAGAATAGAATTCTCAATTTCAGCTAAACTGTAACTTTTGCCAAACATATAATAAACGCGACGTTGGAAGAACCACAAAAAAGCTAGCCAGTTGGGAATTCCTAAAATTCGCGGACGAATTGACTCTATCGGATATTTCTCTAGAATTGTCGAAATGGTGAATGCATTGTAAAGGTTTATCCACAATGCCAATTGCTCAAAGTTGTTGCAATTAGATTTAAAAGCTAAATTTCTCTGGTTCGACAACCAATTGCTAATTGCTTGGGGTTGCTCTTTTTTCCAAGCAATATAGTCTACACGACCATGCTCATCTACGTACTGATGTAACAACCTATCCCACGGTTCAAAATCAATCATCATCGTTGTGTTGATATGTTATGGCGTTTCCTAGTCTGCTGAGGTACAAATCTCTGCGTACCTCTGCGCTTTACTTCGCGTCCCTTTGCGTTTCAAAATATTATCTGTACCTCACTTAACTGGCAATCGCTATATACCAATTTAAAAACTAAGAATAGACAGCCAGAGAACTGAATATCACGTCTTGACAAGGCTTTCACACCTATGATAGCTATGCACCCCTACCTTGTACCTGACTAAAACCAGAAATGCTATATACGCTATGCCTAAAGATACACGCTTTTTAGCAGTAGTTTATGTGAGTCTCTATTGGGGAAAGTAGTTATCTTTGAATCAGGAATTATGCCACAGTACTTTGGACAACTGCACACAGAGGAAGCGCCTTGGTCAATCCTGGGAGCAGTACAAACAATACAACAGAATGAGCGCCATATCCTCTTTCTGTGCGGCGATCCTTGTCTAATAATTAGTGTCCTAGCACCAAATTTAATTCGGGTGCGGATGGCACCAAGTGGTGAATTTCTCTCTAGGCGATCGTGGGCAGTGGCACTTGCGGATGAAGAATGGCCTGTTGTGCCCTTTGAAGTGCGGGAAACAGCAGAGACTTTAGAAATAAAAACTGAGCAATTATCTATTGTTGTGTCCCGCGATCCCTGTCGTATCCAGTTCTTTGACTCAGCAGGACAGCCCTTTGCTCACGATACAGACTTAGGCATGGGGTGGCGGACAGGGGAGGTTGCTGGCTGGAAACGGATTGAATCTGACGAACATTTTTATGGTTTTGGTGAACCGACTGGTTTATTAGATCAGCGCTCAAAAGTCAAAACTAACTGGGCATCAGATGCGATCGATTACGGCATCATGACAGACAGTATGTATCAGGCAATTCCTTTTTTCATGGCGTTGCGTCCGGGATTGGGATACGGGCTTTTTTTTAATACTACTTATTGGAGCCGATTTGATCTAGGCGCACAGCAGCCTGGAGTCTGGCAGATGGAAACCCAGGCAAGTGAACTAGATTACTACATTATTTATGGGCCTGAACCTGCAAAAATTATCCAGACTTACACCCAGCTAACTGGACGGATGCCCTTACCACCTCGATGGTCATTAGGTTATCACCAATGTCGCTGGAGTTACGAGTCACAAGATATAGTCAGCAAACTAGCTAACGAATTTCGTCAGCGTCGCATTCCCTGTGATGTCATCCATTTAGATATTGATTATATGAATGGCTACCGGGTTTTTACCTGGAGTCCCAAGCGATTTGCTAACCCTCAAGAATTAATCCAAAATCTTAAGCAAGATGGCTTTAAAGTAGTAACTATTATTGATCCGGGGGTCAAATACGAACCAGAAGCAGATTACAAAGTCTTTGACGAAGGATTAAAAAACAATTATTTTGTCCGAAAGACTGATGGTCAGCTATTTCACGGCTATGTTTGGCCAGATAAAGCTGTTTTTCCTGATTACCTAAATCCTGAAGTTAGAGATTGGTGGGGAAATTGGCAAAAAAGTTTAACTGATATTGGTGTTGCCGGTATCTGGAACGACATGAATGAACCCGCACTTGACGATCGCCCATTCGGCGACCCTGGTAACAAAATTTCCTTTCCTCTCGATGCACCGCAGGGCCCAACTGACGAGAGAACTACCCACAAGGAAGTTCACAATCTTTATGGGCTAATGATGGCACAGGCATCTTATCAAGCAACTAAAATATCTCGTCCAACTGAACGTTCTTTTGTACTAACACGCTCTGGATATGCAGGCATTCAACGCTGGTCAGCTATATGGACAGGAGACAATCAATCTCTGTGGGAACACTTAGAAATGTCTATACCCATGCTTTGTAACTTGGGTCTATCGGGTGTTGCCTTTGTCGGTAGTGATATTGGTGGGTTTGCGGGAAATGCTACGGCGGAATTATATGCGCGTTGGATGCAACTAGGAATGCTTTACCCGTTGATGCGTGGGCATTCAGCATTAACTACTGCACAGCATGAGCCTTGGGTATTTGGCGATCGCATCGAAAAAATTTGCCGCGAGTATATTGAACTTCGTTATCAACTACTACCTTACATTTACACTCTTTTTTGGTTGGCTGCAACTACTGGCGCACCAATCCTTCGCCCACTTCTCTATCATTTCCCCAACGATCCAAAAACCTTTGCTCTCGCCGATCAAGTAATGCTTGGCCCCTCCTTACTAGCAGCACCAATTTACCGTCCAGGTGTTGAACATCGCGCCGTCTACTTGCCTGAAGGTTGTTGGTACGATTGGTGGAGTGGAGAGGAATTTACAGGGCCAATTCACATTCTTGCAGCCGCACCACTGGAGAAAATGCCATTATATGTTCGTGCTGGCTCGATTATTGCGATCGCCCCAGTAATGCAATATGTAGATGAACATCCTATAAACCAACTGAGATTGCGAGTCTGGAAAGGCGTTGGTGAATTTACCCTTTATGAAGATGATGGTCATACTTTTGAGTACCAAACAGGAGCCTTTTGCACCACTACTTACCGCGTTTATTCTGAGCAACAAAGAACCGTTGTTGAGATTGCAGCCAGAGAAGGCGAGTTTTCACCTGTAACCCGTGAAACCATTGTGGAACTAGTCGGCGTTGGTGAACAGAGTTTTCCAGATGATGGTACTGCCCATCGGTTGGAATTTTCTACTTAGGCAACATTTTTTTAGCGATCGCACCTGCGGAATCGAGAACTTACCAACATAAACGCACTATTGTCAATGAGTTAAAATACTTAAATAATTCTTTTTAGAGTGTTCCAAAAAATAAATGATCCAAAACCCGTCATTGCGAGCGTTTTTTTACTTGGATTATTCTTAAATAATTATTTAAGTCATATCAATTTGAAAAAAGAATACAACAAATAGACCATTTGTAGAGACGCGATTCATCGCGTCTTTACTTTACAATGATCTTGTTTTTCTTTTGCTTTTAGCCGACTACAAAATTCACCAACTTTCCAGGTACAACAATTACCTTTTTAATCTCTTTGCCTTCGATGTAACGCTGGGCAATTTCTGATTCACGGGCGTATTTCTCCAACGCTGCTTTATCTGCTTGTGCTGGTACTTGAATCGCACCGCGAGTTTTACCCATAACTTGAATCACTAAAGTAATTTCATCAGCTACCAAAGCAACAGGGTCAAATGATGGCCAAGTTTGAGTGTGAACTGAATCACTTTCACCCAACAAATGCCATAACTCATCAGCAATGTGTGGCGCAAAGGGTGCGAGTAACATCACCAAAGTCCGAATACCTTCTGCATAAATTGGTGAATTTTTGTCGGCATCACTTAGGGCATTACTCAACTTCATCAATTCGGAAATAGCTGTGTTGAATTGATATTCGTCTTCCAAATCTTCCGTCACCGCTTGAATAGCCGTGTGAATCGCCCGCCGCAAATCCTTTTCTGCCTTAGTTAAATTAGACAGTTGGGCTTTCTTACGGGATACTCCAGCAGCAACATAATCTGTCACCAAACGCCAAACCCGATTTAAAAAGCGGAATTGTCCTTCCACATCGGCTTCATCCCATTCCAAATCTTTTTCTGGCGGCGCTTTGAACAAAATGAACATCCGCGCTGTGTCTATACCATATTTGGAAATTACATCTTCTGGCGCAACACCATTACCCTTTGATTTAGACATGGTGGCGTAGAGACGTTGCAAAGGTTCGCCTGTCTGAGGGTCGCGGGGGTCAGCAGAATTGACTAAATTAGAAGGAATCCATTTATCTTTACCGCCCTTATTGGGATTTAGGTAAGTTAAACCCTGTACCATCCCTTGAGTTAACAGGCGTTGGAAGGGTTCATCAAAGTTCAGTAATCCTCTGTCCCGCAGAACCTTAGTGACGAACCGCGAATACAACAAATGTAAAATCGCGTGTTCAATTCCACCTACATACTGATTCACTGGCATCCAGTCATTAACTTTACTGGAATCGAAAACCTGTTGTTCATTCTTAGCATCAGTGAAGCGCAAGAAATACCACGAGGAATCAATAAAAGTATCCATCGTGTCAGTTTCTCGCTTCGCTGGAGTACCGCAAGTTGGACAAGGCACATTTACCCAGCTTTCCAACTGAGTTAAAGGTGAACCACCACGTCCAGTAAATTCCACCTCTTCTGGTAACTGGACTGGCAAATCCTTATCAGGTACTGGCACTATTCCGCAGTTGGGACAGTGAATTACAGGTATCGGTGCGCCCCAGTAACGCTGCCGTGAAATTAACCAATCCCGCAAGCGATATTGCACCCGCACTTTACCAAAACCTTGTTTTTCGGCGTATTCAATTATCGCTTGTTTAGCATCTGTGGAAACCATACCAGTAAAAGCCCCAGAATTAATTAAAATTCCTGGTTCAGTGTATGCCTGTTTATAGTCAATTTGAATGAGTGGTGATTCACCAATTTCTGATGCTGGAGTTAAGTCAAAACCTGCAACATCATCTGGGGAAGCGATAACAAAATCAACTGGCAAATCATAATTTTTAGCAAACTTAAAATCCCGGACATCATGAGCTGGTACACCCATCACTGCCCCAGTACCATACTCATACAGTACATAGTCAGCAATCCAAATCGGCACTTCTTCCCCTGTAAACGGGTTAATTGCCACCCCACCTGTGGGGATACCCCGCTTCGGTTTGTCTTCAGAAGTACGTTCCAACTCACTTTGATTGGAAACTTCTTTAATAAAGACTTCTACGGCAGCTTGTTGTTCTTTTGTGGTGACACTTTTTGTTAAGGGATGTTCTGGTGCTAATACCAGATAGCTGACACCATAAACTGTATCTGGGCGCGTGGTATACACGGCGATTTTTTCATCTATCCCAACAATGGGAAATTCTAAATAAGCGCCTGTAGATTTACCAATCCAGTTTGCCTGCATCAATTTGACCCGTTCCGGCCAACCTGTCAACTTATCCAAGTCATTGAGTAATTCTTCGGCATAATCAGTAATCTTAAAAAACCACTGCCGCAACAATTTGCGCTCAACTATTGCACCACTGCGCCAAGAACGTCCTTCGTTATCAACTTGCTCATTTGCCAATACAGTTTGGTCAATGGGATCCCAGTTTACGGCTGCTTCTTTTTGGTAAGCTAATCCTGCTTGCAAAAACTGCAAGAAAATCCATTGTGTCCACTTGTAATAATCTGGTGAACAGGTAGCAAGTTCACATTCCCAATCAATGGATAAACCAAGACGCTGCAATTGCTGCCGCATTTGGGCAATATTTTGATAAGTCCACTTTGCTGGCGGCACACTACGGTCAATGGCGGCATTTTCTGCTGGCAAGCCAAAGGCATCCCACCCCATTGGGTGTATTACTCGATACCCTTGCATTCGCTTGAGGCGGGCAATCACGTCAGTAATGGTATAATTACGGACGTGACCCATGTGTAGGCTGCCCGATGGATAAGGGAACATGGATAAAGCGTAGAATTTTGGCTTGTTGCTAGCTGAAGGGGTTTTATCTAAGCCAAGTTCTACCCATGTTTTCTGCCATTTCTCCTCAATTGCTGCCGGGTTATATCGGGAATCCACCAAAAACTCTCCTAATGGGTTTGTCTAGGTTAACCTAACAGGTTAACCTATATATTGTAGGTCAACTAATCACATATTTATATAATGAAGCATCAGCCAAATTATGCCTGAACTGCTAGTGTTTCAGGTATGGCAAGAATCATTTGATAAACGTGTTAGATGCTTGAATCAAATATAAAATTTTCTGATTTGGTGCAGGTTTTTGTCTACGGCACACTCAAACCTGGTGAAGCTAACTATCAAAGATACTGTGCTGGCAAAGTAGTTGATTATAAAAGAGCCTTTGTACAAGGCAAATTGTTTGCTTTGCCAATGGGCTACCCAGCGATGACGCTAGGGGATAGCCAAGTTCACGGATATTTACTTTCTTTTCCCAACCCAAAGATTTTAAATGAGCTAGATGTGCTGGAAAATTGCCAGCCCACTAGACAAGCATCAAAAAACCTCTATAATCGTCAAATTATCGAGGTTTATGAACCACAGTCGCTCTCTTATAGTTGGGCTTGGGTTTATTTCATGACTCTAGAGCGAGTTGAGCAATTAAGAGGATTTTCCCAACCTGATGGTTGGTGGAGTGGCTGTGGTTTAACCGTGAATTTATCCAATTAATTTATGTCCTGTTTGGAGTCGCGGCTTTGCGGCTGTACCCGATAGATTGGATTTTTTGGAGACGCTACTGCTGCTTTAGGAATTTCAATAACCGGGTTATTTAGTCCCACCATCAAAGGGGAAGGTGGAATTATAGACGCTGAGGACGTTTGAATTGGCTCTTTTTGTGGTCGTTGCGCCAGTTGTGGCACATTCAAACCACCAGGTACTAAGCTAGATGCTGCACCGATTACACAAGCAGCAACGGCTGCACCTGCCGCCATCCAGTTTAAGCGGGAACGGCGGCGCAAACGTGTCAATACTTGCTGAACTGTTGCTTCTGTTGACTCCTGGGCTGTGGGCACTGGGAGAGTCCGCAAGCCTTGGCGCAGCTTTAACAGCCGGGCATACAGGCATTGAACGGAGGCATCGTTTGCCAGCCATTCTTCTACTTGCCTGCGTTCTATAGCCGTGACTTCACCATCAAGGTAAGCACTCAATAACTCGAAGCGATCGCGCTTCACCATATCCATAAGACCCGTTGATTCATTGGTATGCTTGGCCATTCCATCTGAAAAATCTTGAGGAAGTTGCAAAGAAGAACGGTCGTAAAACTGAGAATCAGTAGTCATCTTAACATTATTACCAATTCATTTACGGGTAAACTGGGCAGAAATTTCGGGAAAATTAGCCATTTTTCCTTCTCAGGATACAAGCGATCTATGTCTTTGGTGGTAATTCTTAATCTATGCTTAAATTTTGCCCAATGGCAGAGGCAATATCCTGTGAATTAGGAGTCTAGATAATTCTGCAAGTGTGCTTGCAGTCTCGATCTAGCTCTGGCTATTCTTGACTTCACAGTTCCTAAAGAAACTCCAGTGATTTCAGCAATTTCTTCATAAGCCATGCCCTCGATTTCTCTCAGGACAATGGTAGTACGAAAAACTTCTGGTAAATCCGCGATCGCTTCTCGCAATTGCTCGTAAAATTCTCTAGTTGTCAGTTCTTCTTCGGGGCCTGGGGTATCGCCAGCGATTTCCCAATCCATCTCACCGTCCTCTACAGAACGGGGAGCATCCAATGATAAAGGACTAACAACCCGCTTGCGTTTCCGCAACTCATCGTAAAACAAGTTGGTGGCAATGCGGCTTAACCAGCCCCGAAATTTAGCTGGCTCTTGTAATCGGTTAATATTCCGATACACTCGAATCCAAACTTCTTGAGCTAAATCGGCCCTATCAGACCAATCTGGAGCCAGGTGGTATAGAACTCTATCAACCTGACTTTGATAGCGGCGTAATAGTTCTGAAAACGCAACACGATCTGGCCGCAGTCCCACTTGACAGCGCAAAATTAAATCGTGGTTAGGGAGTTTGTCAACTTGCACTGATGCTTCTGGATACTTTGCATCAACCGTTGACCAGGATACAGTAATCGACTGACTCATAGATCGTACTGGCTCTAAATCATCCCTATCTATTAGACCTGCTAATGGAACAGAAGTTCCATGCTAAGGTGACGGATTTATGACTGGAACACGGAGGCAGACAATTTTGGATACATTTGTAGCAATAAGGAGAGCCACTTTTTCCTTATACTGCTGGCATAGTTGCCCAAGACTCATCAATTAACAAAGGCGCAATAATATGCACATTTTAGTACTTTTAGCAACTGGGTATATACGCTTGATAAAAATAATTAAATCTGGTTATTAAAGGATGAAGATAAAAATTTTGTAATTTTAATTTCTTGATACCTTTAAAATTCAGGGAATAATTTTTGCGAGTTTGCTTGCTGCGGTTACTATAATGGTGATTTATTTTTTTGATTTTGTTACCAAAATAGTTGCTGATTGTTCTACCTGTAACCCGTAAGTAGCACCAGTGTTATGTTCCCCTGGTACGCGAACTTGAAAAAACAAATTCAGAGAAAATGTAATTGTGACTGCTAGCAATAGTTTTTCAAACATGATTTTTCTCCCACCTACACCACTAACCATTGATTGCTACATTGCAAAAGTTCCGTCAGAAAGTCCAAGTGTTGGCTTACAACCCCCAGAACTTTGGAGAAATGAGGTTGCTCACTTGAAGTTCTATTGCTGGAACAATTTGCATAGTCTTAGTTTGCCCAGAGGTGTTGGCAGATTTATATCGGAAATGATAAGTATTGATAAATTTTTGATAATCGGATGATGAACCCATCCAAATACTCGGCTGGATATGTCAGGGATAAATAATAGGCGATGGCAATGGTAAGAAACGAATCTCTAGGGCGGATAGTAATGTTGCTTTGTTTTGGCACAGCATTTTTATCTTTAGCTGTCCATTGGCGGATTACTACGGCACAACGGCAGTTTGAAAAGTCTGCTGCATCTACGATGCGGCGAGATTCTACCCTCACCAATGCGAAGGGAAGCCGCTCAGAGGGAGTCTACAAGAATCTGTCACAAGTGAATTTAGGAGAAATCGCGCTGGGCGCGTCTGTGCCAGCTAGTGAAGTGGCCCAAGGCTCAACTATTCAGAGGGCGGTTACACCAAAGTCCTCTGCTACTATTAAGCCTGGAACTAAGCCGAAAATAATTAAGAAGAATGTAGCGAAAGCAACGACTCGGAGGGCTTCTAGACTCAAATATTCTGCTATTAAGTCTAAAACTAAGTCGAAAATAATTAAGAAAAATGTAGTTAAATCAAAGACTCAGAAGCCTTCTACACCAAATCCTACTATTAAGCCGAAAACAATTAGGAATAATGTAGCTCAAACAACCGAACTACCAATTAATACGCAGTTGGTGGCGCAAGCAGAAAAACAAAATCCAGTTGCGGATAGTTGGCCAAAAGGTTTATGGTCTAAGGCTTCAGCCCAGCAAGTACCATCTAATAGGGTAGCAGATGGCAAGACACAAGTGGTAGTTGATTTAAGCGATCGCCGCACTTATGTATACGCAGGAGATGAAGTGATTGCCAGCTACCCAATTGCTATAGGTAAAAAAGGTTGGGAAACGCCCACGGGTTCTTTCCAAGTGATCCACATGCGACACTTTCCAATCTGGCGACACCCAATTACAGGTAAAGTATTTGAGGCTGGTACGGATAGTCCTTTGGGAGACAGATGGATCGGTTTTTGGTCAGACGGACGCAATGAAATTGGCTTTCATGGCACGCCAGAGATTGACCTGGTAGGAACGGCTGTATCCCACGGCTGCTTAAGGATGCGTAATTCTGATGTCAGAATGCTTTATGAGCAAGTGAGTATAGGGACAACAGTGTTAGTGCGTAATTAATCGATGGAGTCATTAGTCATTAGTCATTAGTCCTTTGTCATTTGTTTTAGACAAAGGACTAATGACCGATGACTATATAAAATTATAATTTTTGCTCAAAGTTAGGTGCATAAGTTTGGAGTAAAGCACTAACTTGGCGTACAACCTCATTGCCAGTGTTTTTGCCCAAAGCTTGCCGTTCTGGGAAGAAATTGGGTCGATCCAGGTAACGGTTAATCGCCTCACTTATTTGCTGGGAAATTAATTCTTGCAGCTGTGCTATGGCGGTTTGGCGTTGGAAGCTAGCGCCCTCTTCTGTAGTAGCATACAAAGGTGGTAGCCGATTGAGAGCGTAAGCAGCAATATCACCCACATCTAGAGAGCTTTCGCTGGTCGCTTCAATTTCTGCGACTCTGGCGATCGCTTCTGTCAATACCAATTCTTCCATAACGTTAATGAATTGTTTGCGAGGTACCGCCACTACCTCACCAGTCAATAGCGCTCCCATGAGCCGATCTAGCGCCATATACTCTTCAATTGAGAGTTCCGAGGCGTTGTCACAGATTCTACCGACTTCGGCTTCCATTGCTGGTGTCAAATAACCATCCTGGAGAGCTTGTTCTACAATCTTTTCGATACTCATAATGCTTATCATCATTTATGTTAGCAAAGCTTGGTAGGGACGGTATCAATCTAATTTCTTTTGCCTATATTCTCAGCAAAAAACACAAATTATCCACAGACGCGATCAATTCCGCCTCTACTAATTAACGACCTTAGTTCGCCAAGGTGTTGGATCAACAGATTGTCCGTTGACATATAGACCCCAGTGTAAATGTGGCCCTGTGGAAGCACCTGTTGAACCAACTGCACCAATTAGTTGACCAGCTTTCACAAGATCACCTTCTTTAACGTTAATACGACTCAGGTGCATGAAAATACTGGTTACTCCTTGACCGTGGTCAATGCCAACTACGTTACCGTGTACCCTAAACCCTTGGGATACCCTACCTACCAAAGCAACTCGCCCAGCAGCTGGGGCAATTACCGATGAACCGGCAGCACCAGCGTAGTCAAGACCACGATGATAGTAGTCCTTTGCAAATGTACCATTATAGTAGCGACGTACACCATAGGTTGTACTCATTCGTCCTGCATTTGGCTTCAGAAATACTCCATTCCAATACTTTTCTGGTGTTTGTAATGCTTTAAAAGCTGCGACACGCTTAAGTTCGTATTCTGTCGCACCCACTCCGGCTTTGCCAGGTGGCAAAGTAATGCGTTGTACGGGGAATTTGCGATTCAGTACATTCACTGCCAGGTTTTGCACTTGACCATCCCCTACAACCCTAAGTGTTCTGGTTCCAGGTTTTTCTAAGGGAGTTGTGGGAACAAAAGCCCGATACTGATTGGGGGCAATTTCAAAGGCAGGGTATGTATTATTACCACTAGCTACCATTGGATTTGTAACATTATCTGGATTATCTAAATTAATCTCCACTGAGAGTGTATCCCCTAATTTTGGATTAGTCGGAGTCACCTTTACTTGTAAAGCCTCTACAGGCAATGCCAAAGTAATAGGGAGAACAGCAAATATTCCCTTTAACATATTTATTGCACGGTGATTAGCTGTCAAACTTTTGACATCAAAACCCAGCGACTTCTTGTTTGAACTACTAGCGCTATTCTCAATAATCATAGAGCTACAAAAATTCCTTACTTGTGTTGGAAAATAGACTAGCTTATTTCTACTCGTGTTTGTTGTTTTAAGTAGATGTTGTTGAAACCCATATTCGGGAAACCCTACAGAGACTTATAGACAGCAGAAGTACAGGATTAGAAGGTAGGACAGAATGATTTGTAACTGTAATATAGGAAATATAGGAATTGGTATTAACTTTAATAACCAAGTTGTATTACATTGGCAATAATCTTAAAATTTAACTAAATTGATGGCAAAGACGCTCCTGTGGCTTGCTATACTGATTATTTGTTAGGCAACAAAAGAAACCAGTTGAGATTATAGCCATTACATAATAATACTTGAAGGAAATCCTAGAATCAACTGGACACTTGTGCAACTGGACACTCATACTACACTGTTAATTTAAAGTTAGTGTAAGTAAATCACGCAAACCAGGTGAACTAAGGGCAAAGTGCCAGAAATAACCCTATAAAACTTAGGGAAAGCTTGTTTTAGTAAGCTGTTGAGCATTTAATTGCACAAACAGGGTGGTCATCTTGCCATAAGTGTGAAGCTTAAAAAAATATAAACTTGTCAAGTGCGTAAAACTCAATGGTTAAACTTAACACAATGGTGTTAAGAATAGCTATGACTTAGCCACGGAGGAAGGAAATCCCAGACTCTCAGTATTAGGATAAGCTCCCCCGCCCCAAAGTGAGGAAATAAAACCACGAATAATTAAAGATGTCTCTACATCTTTTCAATTCAATCCCAGTTCTTCTTTCAATGCCTCCGGCACATTAACTGCTGTTTCTAACCCCCGTACACCCTCCCACTGCTGCTTTGTGCCCCAAGTCATTTTTTCCATATTGGCATCGCTGAGGTCTGCACCACCAAGAATGGCACAACTGAGGTCACTGTTGCTGAGATCCGCGCCATTAAGGATGGCACCACTGAGATTACTGCCACTGAGGTTAGCACTGTTAAGATTGGCATAACTGAAGTCTGTACCGAAAAGGATAGCGTCGGTAAGGTCAGCACCACTGAGGTCGGCTTCGCTAAGAATTACCCCACTGAGGTCGGCTTCGTTGAGAGTTACCCGACTGAGGTCTACGCCACTGAGGTCTGCACCTAAGAACATTGCACCGTTAAGCCTAGCATTGTTAAGTTTGGCACCATTAAGTTTGGCATAGCTGAGGTCAGCAGCCATGAGGATGGCATCACTAAGGTTGGTACTGAAAAGAATTGTGTCGCTGAGGTTAGTACCGTTGAGGATGGCATGATTTAAATCAGCACCACTGAGATCGGCACGGCAGAGGTCAGCATGGTTCAGATTGACGCTGCTGAGGTTAGCTTCACTGAGATTTGCACCGAAAAGGATGGCATTACTGAGGTCAGCATGGCTGAGGTCGGCGCGGTTGAGGTCGGCGCGGTTGAGGTCAGCGCGGCTGAGGTCGGCACGGCTAAGGTTAGTGCTGCTGAGGTCGGCACGGTTGAGGTCGGCGCGGCTGAGGTTGGTACAGCTGAGATTAGCACCACTAAGGTTGGTGCTGCTGAGGTCGGCACCACTGAGGTTAGCGCCACTGAGGTTAGCACCACTGAGGTTTGCATCGCCGAGGTTTGCACCGCTAAGGTTAGCACCGATGAAGTTTACACCAGTTAAGTTGGCATCACCGAGATAAGCAAGGCTTAGGTCAGCACGGCTAAAGTCTGCCCCAGTGAGGTTGGCATCGCCTAAGTAAGCACTGCGAAAGTTACCGCCTTTGAGAAATTGCCCGACTATGTTGCTGAAGTTGCCAATTTCTAGGGCATCACTATAGTTAATGATCCGTAGTAGTTGAGATGTGAAAAAATTGTCTGTATCGGGTTGGGCTGATGGATAGAAGATGATTTTTTGTTTGAGTTCATCTTGCTCTTGGGCATAGCGGTGTAACTCTAAGAGTAAAATTAATACGTTTAGCCCTGTATATATATCTACCTGTCTCAAGCCAAGAGCAATATTCTGTGCCGCCAGCTTTAACCTTGTTTTCTGAGGTAGGTTATCATCTGGTGTCCCATCGATAAATTCTCCTTGACACCAACGCCGATAAAAATCTTCTAGCCGCCAGAAAAGTACTTCCAGGCTAATTTTTTGATTAGCCACAATAAATTGGATTATTTGTTGGACTATTTCTGGTTTCAGCGCCCCATTACCCAGTAAATCATAAATCTCTGTATGCATCTGGCGATGCCCACGATGGGCTACGCCTACATATACTTTCATATAGAACTCTGATGGTAGCGTGTCTAATGTCCGATCGCCTATCTTAGAAGTCCAATCACTCCTTGATATTGTCCATTTTTCTAAGCTTTCTTGCAGTCTTTGAAACCATAAATCTTCATGCAAATTATCTTGAGTAAATTTACCGCTTTTGTCTAGTTCTTTAATATTTTTTGCTAGGGATAAAACTGCTTCAGTTTCCACAGATGTCGTCTTTGGCATCTCTTGTAACCTTACATCCCTGACATAATTTCTCAGCAGTTGCCAAACTTGAGATAAATATGTTGACATTTCCGTGTCCGTTGTTACATTTTAATTACTGTTTTGAGAATTTGGAAATAAAAATTTTATGTGCTAGTTTGCTTCTCATTGCCAAAAATAAATAGTATCAATAAATACTACACGAAAAATATCATGAGTTGGGACATCTACGATGGGCTACACAAACGGCGTTCTTGGATGTCGGCTTCTCTCTAACCTATAGTTAGCTCAGGTTTATTCTCTGGATGCAAGTAAAGTGCCATCGGAAAAAATCTTTCAATCATCAAGTAATTGTTCTACTTTGGTTAATTTGTTATACTTTTTTCCCCAGATATTTACTAACGTGGTGTAAAAATAATACTTACTGTTTGTAAAAGATGCAATTGTTAGGAAAATGATCCTGGACAAAAGTGTAACAAAGGCAGAGAAATGCCAACTAAAACTGAAGTCTAAAGTTCGCTGCTTTATATAAAGCAGATGACATAATTGGCAAAAAGCAGGCTACATAGCTTCGCAAAAGTTAGAAGTTAACTACGGTATCTTTATCGGGGAAATTGATATGATGAACAACAGATTAACTTTTTATATGATTTTGTTACATGGTTTGTTTTTAGGAATAGCATCGGTTAACGCCAAGTCCTTGGCTGTGAATAGAGTTAATACAGAGTTGCCAGCAAAACATAAAACTGTGCGGGTTTTAGAAGCCGTAGTTAAAGCCGATAGTCAGTTAATGGCAGAAACTGCAACTAATATCTCAGCATTATCGTTAAATAATATAAATATTCCTCAGAAACAGAGGCTACCTTCAGGGCAAGTTTGGGTGGTTAATCGAAATAAACACGCACAGCCTCAACCGTTTATTTGGGTAGTAAAAGATCCTAAAAAGGCATCAGAACAACCATTTTTACAAGTTGCAAAACCCGCAGAAAAGCCTAAACCTACTAAAACACCAACAGTAAAGGATGAGTTAGAGGCGTTTGATGAAGTAGTGAAAGGAACCCACAAATCAGGGGGGCTATTCACCCTTTATCGCAATAAAGAAAAGAATAAAATTTATTTAGAAATTAAGCCAGAGCAACTTAATATTAATTATCTAGCTACTGCAACCCTGGAATCGGGCATTGGCGAACGGGGTATTTACAGTGGTATGCCTCTGCAAGATTTTTTATTTTATTTCCAACGAGTAGATGATAAATTAAACTTTGTCATCCGCAATGTCAATTTTCGCACTCGTGAGGGAGATCCTCAAGTGCGATCGCTAGCCCGGTCTTTTAGCGATTCTGTTCTCTACAGCATTTCCCTTAAAAGCATTCATCCAGAACGCAAAACTCTTCTCATCGACTTGGGTGATTTGCTACTGACAGATTTAGGTGGATTAGCTGTAAGTTTAGGAGTCCCTGGAACCGCAGACCACTCTTATTTTGGTACTGCTAAAGCTTTTCCCCAAAACTTAGAAATTGAGTCAGTTTTGAATTTCTCTGGTGGCAGTGGTCGTGATAGTGAGATTGCAAGCTTTGCGTCGCTAGCTGATAACCGTGGCTTTACCCTGCGCGTCCACTATAGTCTCTCCCAACTACCCGATAAAAATTATCGCCCGCGCATTGCTGACGAACGCATCGGCTATTTCATCACCGCCTACCAAGATTTATCCAAAGACGATCGCGGCGATTCTTTTGTCCGCTACATTAATCGCTGGAATTTGGAAAAACAAGACCCGAAAGCAGCAATTTCTCCACCCAAAAAACCGATTGTCTTTTGGATTGATAACGCTGTGCCCTTAGAGTACCGCGATGCTATCAAAGATGGTGTTCTAATGTGGAACAAAGCCTTTCTTAAGGCGGGATTCAAAGACGCAATTGAAGTTCGCCAAATGCCAGATGATGCCACATGGGATCCAGCAGATATTCGTTATAACACGATTCGCTGGATCAACACAGTAGATGGTTATTTTGCAATGGGGCCATCTCGCGTTAACCCATTGACTGGGGAAATTTTGGATGCAGATATTCTCGTAGATGCTAGCTTTGTGCGGGTACTCAAGAGTGAATATCGCAAAATTATTCAACCTAGCCAAACAGAAAATCGCACTACCATATCAGCCTTGATGCAAAATCGTCTACTTTGCGCCAATGGTTTAGATGCAAAAAATAACGGTGTTCCCCAGCAGATGCAAGGAAAACAAGGGTTGTTGAGTCGTTTATCGAAAATGGCAGGCGAGTACGATTTATGCTATGGGATGGAAGCTGCTAACCAGTTTGCCGTTGGTTCACTGGCGATGTCACTGCTGCCTGAGACGACGGCCACTCCAGACCAGATGAAACAATATATCAACGAATATTTGCGTTTAATCATCGCTCACGAAGTTGGACATACTCTTGGTTTGCGCCATAATTTCCGTGGTAGTACATTGCTATCACCACAGGAGATGAATAATACGGAAATTACCAAAACCAAAGGTCTGACAACTTCGGTGATGGATTACATTCCTCCAAATATTGCCCCTCAAGGGACAAAACAGGGAGATTATTTTCCCAGTATGGTGGGGCCTTATGATGAGTGGGCGATTAAATATGGCTACATACCAATTCAGACATCAACTCCCATAGCAGAAAAGCCAATTTTAGAGGAAATTGCTGGACAATCCTACAAGCCAGAGTTGAGTTATTCCACAGATGAAGATGTGTATGACCTTGATCCCACAGCCGATGCATGGGATAACAGTGGCAATGTCCTGCTTTATTCTCAGTGGCAGTTGAATAATTCGCGGGTGATGTGGGAACGTCTTGATAAGCGTTACCCAATGGCTGGTGATAGTTACAGCGATGTGAGCGAACGTTTTAGTACAGTATTGGGTAACTATTTTCAGCAGATATATTACACCACAAAATACATTGGGGGACAGTCTTTCTCTCGCATTCATCCTAGCGAGATAACTTCCGGGAAGGCTTCTGAAGTCGGCCAACGCCGATTACCATTTGAATCGGTACCAGTTGAAGAACAACGGCAGGCTTTAGAAACGTTGCACAAATATCTATTTGCAGAAGATGCCTTGAGTTTTTCACCAGAATTACTGAATAAATTAGCACCTTCCCGTTGGCGGCATTGGGGTAGTACACCGCAAGTTGGTCGTTTGGATTTTCCAATTCATGACTTAGTGCTATTCATGCAGGGTTCTGTGTTGCGGGATTTGCTCTCAGGCGATCGCCTTTCTCGTCTCAAGGATATTGAACTGAAAACGAAGCTCGAAAATGCACTGACTCTACCAGAACTATTTGAAACTTTGCAGTCAGGTATCTGGACAGAAGTAATCCAACCAAAAGGTAAACCCATGAAGATTGCCAGTTTACGGCGAGGCTTACAGCGACAATACCTGGACATTTTAACTGATATGGTGTTGCGAAAAGAATATGTGCCAGAAGATGCTCGGACTTTGGCTTGGTATAAGCTCAAACAACTAGATGAGAAACTCAAGGGGGTAAATTCTGAGGATGAATATACCAAAGCGCACTTACTAGAAACGCGCGATCGCATTGAGAAAGTCTTAAACGCTCCGTTGCAAGCGAATTAAAAAAGTTGTAGAGACGCGATTAATCGCGTCTCTTTGGCAAAATATATTTATCATATCTACAAAGGCTGAAAAAACAGTTTATGTCAGCTAGAGATAAATTTCACAATATTGTGAAATCGGCATTGCAAAAAGACGGGTGGCAAATTACTCATGATCCTTTGTTAATTCGCATAGAACATATTACCGATATGTACATTGACTTAGGAGCAGAGAGAATTATTGCGGCAGAAAGAGAAGGACAGGTAATAGCAGTTGAAGTTAAAAGTTTTATTGGCACTTCAACTATTTCTGAGTTTCATACTGCGGTGGGACAGTTTATTAATTATCGATATGCTTTCTTAAGAAATAGATTCAGAA